>JADCBH010000099.1 GCA_020253595.1 Brevundimonas sp. | reverse complement strand
CTGAATGCGGCGGATGCGGTGATCCTGTGCCTGCCAGACGACGCGGCGCGCGAGGCTGTGGCCATGATTGAGAACCCGGATGTGCGGGTCATCGACGCCTCGACCGCCTATCGCACGGCGACGGGCTGGACCTATGGCTTTCCCGAGATGGACGCGGTCCAGAGGGGCGAGATCATCGGCTCGCACCGGGTGTCGAACCCCGGCTGCTATCCCACCGGCTTCATCGGCCTGATGCGGCCGCTGGTGAAGGCCGGGATCTTCCCGGCGGAGTGGGGGGTGACGGTCAACGCGGTCAGTGGGTACTCCGGGGGAGGAAAATCCATGATTGCGGAGTTTGAGGATAAGTCCGGCGCGCCGCCCTATCGCGCCTATGGGCTGAGCCTGCGTCACAAGCATGTGCCGGAGATGACCAAGTATTCGGGCCTGAAGCACGATGTGCTGTTCGCCCCGGCGGTCGGGGCCTATCGCCAGGGCATGCTGGTGGAAGTTCCGCTGCAGCTGGCGGCCCTGCCCGAGACGCCGTCGATCGACCGGCTGCATGGCTGCCTGGTCGAGGCCTATGACGGCTGTCGCTTCGTCGAGGTTGCGGGGCTGGACGAGATCGAGGCCATGACGGGGCTGGATCCCGAGGGGCTGAACGGGACGAACCGGATGCGTCTGCATGTGTTCGGCGACCGGGGCGGGTCCCAGGCGCGGTTGGTGGCGCTGCTCGACAACCTCGGCAAGGGGGCGTCGGGGGCGGCGGTGCAGAACCTGAACCTGATGCTGGGGCTGGACGAGGCGACGGGGCTGATTTGAGGCCTTGCAACCGGGCGGGCGGCGCCGACGTATGTGGAGCCATGACCCAGCCCAAGTTTCCGACCCTGACCCTGTCGCGCCGCGCAGTCCTGTTGAGCGGATCCGCCGCCGCGCTCGCGGCCTGTTCCTCGCCGGGGGAAGCAGACGCGTCGACCGCGCAGTACGCCAACTCGCCGTTTCGCCGGATCACGGACGCCCAGTGGCGCGAGCGGCTGCCGGGACTGAGCTATCAGGTGCTCCGTCACGAGGCGACCGAGCGGCCCTACACCAGCCCCCTGAACGAGGAGAGCCGCAGGGGGACCTTCGTCTGCCGGGGCTGCGAACTGCCGCTGTTCCGGTCGGAGTGGAAGTATGATTCCGGCACGGGATGGCCCAGCTTCTACGACGTCATCGACGGGGCGATCGGGACCAAGACCGACTTCGCCATCGGCATTCCCCGGACCGAGTATCACTGCGCCCGTTGCCTGGGGCACCAGGGCCACGTGTTCAACGATGGGCCACGGCCGACGGGCCTGCGCTACTGCAACAACGGCGTCGCCCTGATCTTCCGGCCGGCCTAAGGTTCGGCGCGCGGGGCCGTCATGGCGGAGCGGACGGTATAGCCGAACAGCACCGAGGCGATGACGATCAGCAGGCCATAGTCCCAGCCCCGAAAGAAGAAGGGGATGACGGCGAAAATCGTCACCGCGCCGGGAAAGATCGCAGCCCAGATGGCCGAGGTCGGCGCGCGCCTGTCGATCATCGGCGGCCTGTCCGGGTCCATCCGCATCAGCTTGGACATCGGGCGATGCAGGACGACGAACATGGCGGTGTAGAGCCCGGCCAGCAGCGGATAGCGCCAGAGCGGCGCCGCCTCGCCATAGACGGCGGCGGTGAGCGTCAGAAGCAGCAGCGGCAGGCCGGTCGCGACGGCGAGAAGCAGGTTCGGTTCGATGCGGCTCAAGATTTCACTTTCACAAAGGACCCTGGAGCGGGTTCTAGCGGTGAAAGCGGGCCTTTGTTGGGGTCTCGGGCTGCGACCCATTCGCCCGAGCGGGCGTGCAGCCACGCCGCCCAGTGGGGCCACCAGCTGCCGGGATGTTCGACAGCGGCCGCCTGCCATTCAGCCAGGGTGTCGGGCAGGGCGGGGTTGACCCAGTGTTGGTACTTGTTGGCCGAGGGCGGATTGACCACCCCGGCGATGTGGCCCGAGCCCGCCAGCGTCAGGGTGACGTCGGCGTTCGAAAACGCCCTGGCCGAGCGATAGACGGAGTTCATCGGGGCGATGTGGTCCTCTCGCGACGCCTGGAAGTAGAGGGGGATCCTCACCTTCGACAGGTCGACGCGCTCGCCACCGATCTCGAACTCGCCCTTGGTCAGCTTGTTGGCCCCATACATGCTGCGCAGGTAGTTCATGTGCAGCGCCTTGGGCATGCGGGTCTGGTCGGCGTTCCAGAACAGCAGATCGAAGGCCGCTGGCTCCTTGCCCATCAGGTAGTTGGAGACGAAGAACGACCAGATCAGGTCGTTGGCCCGCAGCGCGTTGAAGGTGTCGGCCATGGCCGCGCCGGGCAGCACGCCGCCGGCAGCGTCCATCTGCTGCTCGATCTGGTTCAGCCAGTGCTCGTCGGTGAAGAGGAGCAGGTCGCCGGCTTCCTCGAAATCGTGCTGGGCGGCGAAGAAGGTGGTGGCATTGATGCGCTTGTCGCCTCGCGCCGCCATGTGGGCGAGCGCCGCCCCCATCAGGGTGCCACCGATGCAGTAGCCGACAGTGTTCAGCCGGTCCTGATCGGTCTGCTCCATCACCTTCTGCGTGGCGCGGTAGATGCCCTTTTCCAGGTAGTCGTCGAAGTCGTTGGCCGCCATCGACACGTCCGGATTGACCCAGGAACAGACGAAGACGGTGAAGCCCTGGCTCGACAGCCAGCGGATCATGGAGTTCTCGGGCTGGAGGTCCAGGATGTAGAACTTGTTGATCCAGGGCGGGAAGATCAGCAGCGGGATGGCGCGCTGCTGGTCGGTCGCGGCGTCGAACTGGATCAGTTCAAAGAGCTCGTCTCTCCAGACCACCTGTCCGGGCGCGGTGGCGACGTTCTCGCCGACGACG
>JADCBH010000098.1 GCA_020253595.1 Brevundimonas sp. | reverse complement strand
GAGCATCACGGCAGATCGCCAACTTCGTGTGTCAAGTTAATGGCATTGGCCTCAGGGATCCCGAATGCCGACCTTCGTTCCAAGGCCCAGCAAAACGTTTCGCAATCTGGAAGGACGTCGATCCAGCCGCCGCAACCCAATGGATCAATTCCTCCTCCCTGCCTCAGGATGTGAAGGCAAGTCTGCTCCGGGAGCCGTAGGGAAAGGAATAGACGTAGACAACCCTGAACCTTTTTAAGAAACACCCCGCCATGAAACCCCTAAAGATCCTCCTTGCTATCCTGCTCATCGGAGCGGCCGCCACCGTCGTTGGCCTGGCCGTTTTCCGTGACGCAAAATCCTCTGCCGTGCCGGTCACGGCTCCTCCCCGAGTCGCAGCCAAGGAAAATGGAAAAACAAACAACCTGGCTGCGGCTGGGAAGCGAGACAGCAGGACCAAAGCCACTTCCACGTTGCAGGGATTCAGGGATCGGATCATGAAGGCCAAGGTGGAGCGAAATAGAGCGAAACGTATGGCGCTCCTGGCTGAAGCCGTGCAAGCGCTCGATCCTTCCCAGATAAAAGAAGCCCTCGCCGAGGTCGAGGCCATGAAGGATTACCGATTGCGGTCGCAACTGCGGGGCATGCTCTGTCCAGCGACAATTAAAAATGGTTTTCGGCGACAATTAGAAATGACCCCCGACGACAATTAGAAAACACGGTCTATCTTGGGGTAAAGAATCGCTGATTTTCGCGTAGGGAATCCCGAAGGGAGGCGTAGCCGACCGAAGGGTGACCGGAGCGAAAACCAGCGACGGCGGAAGGACTCTCTCGGTTTTCGTTTTTACCCTTCTTGCTTCACTAGTGTCCGGTTGAGAGAAGAAATGGTTTAAACTAGAAATTCAAGATGAGACAATTGCAACCGAAAATAGGTGTGACGCATTTGAAGATCACAGCGTTTGATCGCATTAAAATGCGGAATCTATACGCCCATGAATTCTGGTCGCCATGTTCTTGCTCAAATTTTGGATCTCGTGCATCGAGAAACACTCTCTCGCTTGGTCAGCAAATACAACGCGGAGTCCAAGGTCAGGCACTTTGGAGTTCGACAGCAGTTGGTTTGCATGGCATTTGCTCAATTAACTTGGCGCAATGGGCTTCGGGATATCGAAGCGTGCCTAAATGCGAAACCCGAAGAGCTTTATCATCTGGGCTTTCGGGAGCCAGTAGCCAAATCGACCTTGGCCGATGCCAACGAAACTCGCGACTGGAGACTCTGGGAGGATTTGGCAAAAAACCTGATCAACCGAGCCAGAAGACTCTATCAAGGAGAGACCTTGGGGTTGGACTTGGACAATACGATTTACGCTCTGGATTCTTCAACAATCGATCTGACGATGTCGGTGTTTCCATGGGCAAAATTTCGCTCAACAAAAAGCGGAATCAAACTTCACACGCTCTTGGATTTAAGGGGGCCAATCCCCACTTGCATTTACATTTCCGACGCAAAACTCAGCGATGTGAACTACTTGGACGCATTGATTTTCGAACCCGGAGCCATATACATCATGGACAGAGGGTATGTCGATTGGTCAAGGCTTCGCCCCGCGCCCGATCCGCACAATAGACGCGTCCATGCTGCACAAGGCCCGCGAAATCGTCGGTTGGCTCACCTCCAAAGCCTCCGCCAAATCTCGAGCCCCCAGCACTCCTCGAGAAAGAAAGTGCAGCCGGATTTTTGAAACGAGTTCGCTCATTTGAATAGATTAAAATATCTATTCAATAAAGCAAATTATTCTTTTTGTATTAATTGCACGAATTGTTGTCTTGAAATGAATAGATTTCGCAATCTTGCGGATGGCATGGGAGCGCCAATGTCCTCGTTGGTTTTGCTAAAGCACCATGCCGAGGTCAGATGAGTCCCGAACGCGACCGGATTGGCGAGGTCGGGCTCGCTGGCGACGAGGTCGCAGACCAGCGTCTCGGCGAGCTGGAAGCCGGCGATCGCTTCCTGGGCGTCGGCGCTGCGCGGGGCGACGTACATCGGCGCGTTGGGGTCGGCTGCGCCTTGTTCGTGCTGGGCCGCGAGCGGGGCGGCGAGCGCGGCGGCGAGGGCCGCGGCGTGGGCGAGGACGGGCGAGGGCGAAGACGAGGGACGCGCCATCGGCGCATCGTGCCGCGGCCTGGCGAGGGAGCGAAGGGCGTGGATGTCGCGGGAGTGTCAGGCCAGCGGTGGGGCGGCGATCGCGGGGCAACTCGCCGCGGGCTGGCGCGGTTGCCGCCGGCCGACGCTCGTGCCAGCGGCCTCCTGCCACGCGGCGGCGGTAGCTGGCGAGAACTCGGCGAAGCCGTGGGGGAGATTGGGGAAGTCGGGCTTCATCACGCGAGCGCGACCGCCGCGGCGCGGGGGCGCGCTGCGTCAGGTGGGGGCGGTCCTGGGCGGCGCCGGCATGCATTTCCGCTGCGATCCGTCACCGCAGCGGCGCTGCGCGCCACGGAGCCTGCGTGCGCAGCGTCATGGGCGAACGCATCCGGCGCGAGCCGGAGAGGACGGTACTGCACCGCGCGGTGCAGGCCGGCTGGGCGGCGTTCGTGCGCTCGGTGGCAGCGAAGGAGCGCTCGGTACCGCGTTTCTGCCGGCGGGAGATCGAAGCGTTCTTGCGCTGCGGGGTGCTGGCGCACGGCGTTGCGCGCGTGCACTGCGATGGCTGCGGGGCCGACGACGTGGTCGCCTTCTCCTGCAAAGGTCGCGGCATCTGCCCGTCGTGCGGCGCTGCGCGCATGGTCG
>JADCBH010000097.1 GCA_020253595.1 Brevundimonas sp. | reverse complement strand
GTCATCCTGTCCTTCAGGTATCGGCACGCCGACAGCAATGCCGAGGCCGCCCGCAGTTCTGGCGAGGCACCGTCGTGGCGACCAAGGTCCTCAAGCGTCGCGAATTTCCACCCCGTCTCGGTCGGCCGCTCCAGAACCATGTCCCAGCGCCGGGCGATGTCGACGTCCTCACCCAGGAAGTCCCAGGTCTCCGAGAAGGGTCCGCGGCGATAGTGACCGGGCCGCGTCGGCAGACCATGCTCGGCATAGACCTTGATCGCGCTGGCCTCGACTTCGCCCATCGTCGGCAGGCTGGCGGAGGCCCGGCGGCCGGCCTTTTCCCACACGTCGGCGACGCGAGCCACCGATGTGCCCGCCTCTGAGGCGCCCGGTCGGCTGGTCAGAAGCTTGCGCCACGACACCAGCGAGACCTCAGTTGTTGTTGAGGGTGTTGGTCACCGAGATGTCGTAGACGACCCGCGAGATCTGCTGGACGAACTCGAAGAACTTGCGCAGTTCCGCCGCCGTGGCGCGGGGCGCATAGATCGTGTCGTCCGGACGCACTTCGAACGAGCCGGCCGTGAAGAAGCCGGACGCTTCTTCCAGGTTCAGTCTGTAGACAACCGGCACGCCCCGGATCGTCGGTGGCTGGGTGATCCCGAGCGCCAGGGCCACTTCCGGCCGTTCGAAGCGGAAGACCAGCACCGCGCGGGCGTTGGCGAAGTTGTCGTTCAGTCCTCCCGCGCGCGCCAGCGCGCTCGCCAGCGTCACCTGGCCAGCCGGCATGTCGTTCTCGGCCACGGTTCCCAGCGCGCCAAAGGTCTTGAAGCGACGCGGGACGTAGACAAGGTTGATCTGATCGCCGCGTTGCAGGCGGATGTTCTCGCCGAAGTTGGTGGTCACCGCGCTCAGCGGGGCCGCGTAGGTCTGGTCGTTGCGGCGGATCTGGACCTCGATATCGTCCACTGGACGAGACGCTCCGCCTGCCTCGGCGATAACGTCCAGGATTGTGTCAGCGTTGACCGACAGGGGCGCGCGCCCAGGTTCCTTGACCTCGCCCAGCACGGTAACCGTGTTGGACAGGTTCTCCTCGATCGTCACCGTCACCTGGGGGTTTCCGACGCGGCCGGACAGGGCCCGACGGATGGCGGCCCCGGCCTCGGTCGTGGTCAGTCCGCCGACCCGTACGGCCCCGGCGAAGGGCACGGTCACCGTGCCGCCTCGATCGACCGCGACGCTCGGCAGGGCCTGGTTGCCAGAGCGCACGCCCGATCCGGACGACCCTCCGCCGAACAGCGTGCCGGACGGCTCAAAGATGGCGATGGACAGCAGGTCGCCCTCACCGATCACATCCACCCGCTCACTGCTGGCTGCGGCAGCCAGGGACCCGAGGTAGGGAGCGGCGACGGCCCGGATCTGCTCGGCGGCCGCATAGTCCAGTTCGACGATGGCGTAATCGGCCCCGTCCGCGTCGGCTTCTGCGCCTCGATCAATGGCTCGCCCCGACGGCCCGTCGCGGGGCAGGGTCGAGCAGCCCGAAAGAATGGCCGCGAGCGCGAGGGCGAGCAGTTTACGGGTCATGGCGTCCGGGCTTTTTGTTCCAAGACGTGATTACCGGCCTTTGCAAGCGGCCGCCAGTCCGATCACGCCGCCTTGGCCGCTCTCGGACCCAGGCCGACGCATTCTGCCACGCGGGCGAAGTGCCGATCCCAGGTCGGGGCGACATAAGCCGGGGCCTTCGGCGGATGGCGCGTGGCCTTTTCCAGCGCCTTGAGCCAGCCCAGGCCATCCAGCGGATCGATCAGCAGGGCGTTCGGCACGAGCTCACGGTGGGCGGGAATGTCCGAGGCGATCAGGGGCACGCCCAGGGCCGAGGCCTCGACGGCAGGCAGATCGAAGCCCTCTACCGAGGACGGGGCCACCAACGCCCGGGCACTGGCCATCAGGGTGGCCAGCGCGGAGTCGGGCAGGTCAGACGCTTGATGCACCAGTCCCCGCAGGGCCGGTGACCGTTCCAGGTGATCCAGAACTGCCTCGTTCTCCCAGCCGTAACGTCCGACCAGAACCAACTGAGGGGCTGCGTCCCCCATCCGTTCCTGCAGGCGCCGCCAGATGGTCAGCAGGAAGGCCAGGTTCTTGCGCGCTTCGATGGTGCCGATGTGGACGAAGTAAGGCCGGGGCGTCGGGGCAGCAGGGGGTGCCAGAAAGGTCGGCTCAAGCCCCAGGTGGACCGCGTCGATCGGCGGCGGCGTGATCCCTTCGCGCGCAGCGAAGGCGGCGAGTTCCGACGCCGTGTAGTGCGAGTTCACCAAGATACGCGAGGCGTGACGAAGCGTCGTCAGAACCCGCGCCCGGTGCTTCTCGTCGTCGCCCGGCCGGCAGAACTCCGGGTGAGTGATGGGGATCAGGTCGTGCAGCAGGATGATCCGCTCTATCCCGCGCGCTTCCAGTTCCATCAGGATGGACGGGTCGCTGAGGCCAGTGTGGCCGACGTTGAAGTACAGGCTGCTCGCCGGCAGGTTCTGGATCCACTGAGAGCGAAACAACTGCTTCAGCACGCGGGTCCGCCGGCCCGGGGTTCGCGACGGATCGGCCGGCGGCTCGCCGATGACCGACTCCTCGGCCTTATGCCCGCTGGCGAGCGCCGTCATCAGTCGCATCTCGTCCGGCGTCAGGGACCGTTCGAAGAAGTCGCCGGTCCAACGTGATCGAAGGGTCTTCACGCATTTGCGGAACCAGGGTTCATCGACCGCGACCAGCTGGTCCTGACGCCCCCGGACAGGTGTGACCGAGACATCCGGCAGAGACAGGAGCCACTCGGCATAGGCGAGACAGACCCGATCCACGCCCGTCGGCGCGGTGCGCTCGGCCCGGCTCAGCAGGCGGCTGGCGTCGAACAGGACGGACCGGGTCACGCCCCGACCTTGGCGTAGAGATCAGTAAGCCGGGTCCTGTAAGCCTCGACCGAGAAATTCGCCGCCTGGATGCGGCCGCGCGCCTCCAGATCCAGTCGCAGCGCCTCGTCCTGTTCCAGCGCTCGCAGCCCCCGGCTCATGGCGGGGACATCGTATGGATCGACCGAAATCGCTGCATCGCCCGCCACTTCCGGCAAGGAACCGCCTGTCGAGGTCAGGACGGCGGTCCCAAGCGCCATCGATTCCAGAACGGGCAGGCCAAAGCCCTCATACAGCGAGGGGAACAGCGTGGCCCGGGCCCCCCGGATCAGGCTGACCAGCATGGAGAAGGGCAGGTATTCGTATCGCCGGATGCGTTCGGCGCTCGGGCCGTCGTCGGCGAGCACCTGGTTCATCAGGGCCGTCTCGGGTTCGTCCAGCCAGGCCCGGCCGCCGACCACCACAAGCGGTGTGGTGCAGCCCGACGCCAGATACGCCTCGACGATACGGCCGAGGTTCTTCTTGGGTTCTATCGCTCCGAAGTGAAGGAAATAGTCCTTCCAGCCCAGATCGAATATGCCCTCCAGTTCTGTCGCCACCTCGGCGTCCGGCCGCGAGGTCAGGCTCGAGGGCAGGTGGACGGCCTGATAGGTGTTGGTGACCTTCTCCTCAGGCACCCCGAGGATGCGGATCACGTCCTGGCGGGTCGTTTCCGACACCACGGCAATGTGGTCGGCCCGGCGCGCGATGGCCTTGCACAGGGCGAAGTAGGCCGGTTTGTCGTCGAGCGTCGTGTGGGGAAGCCTGAGCGGGATCAGGTCGTGGATGGTGTAGATGTTGGGAACGCCCCGCCCATGCAGCGGCAGCGTCGCCGTCCAGTGCATGATGTCCGGGCGTCGGCCGCCGTCCGCATCGAAATCGACCGGCGTTTCCTTGCGATAGGCCGCGAACGACCGGTTGGCCCGGAAAAACAGATCATGCGCCGCCCAAAAAGACGACGCGTCTGGTTTACCGCCCGCACGGGTGGGCCAGAAGACCTCGCCGCTGGGGGTCACGGGCCAGGCCTTCACACCGTTCCGGCTGGTCAGGGTCTGCAGATAGCGGGCGATGCGCCTGTTCTTTCGCGGCTCACCCGCGTCGACCAGGGCGGTTTCATTCAGCAGCGGACGCTTGGATCGTTTTCTCGGCGGGCCATAGATGACCTGGGTGTCGTATCCCATGCCCCTGACGGTCGAGAGCAGGTTGCGCCCGTATGTGGCGATCCCCGTGCCCTTCGTCATGGCGATGTTGTAGCCGTCGATGCACAGAGTCGGGCCGGCCCTCAACGCGGGCGTCGTGGCGTTCAAGCCTGCGGGCCCGGCCGCAGAGGTCGTCGAGAACTCCGTGGGGCGCAATCCTTCCCCGACATTCGCCGACCTATCCAATTGCAGCCTTCGACGTGGTTGTTCCGCCCGTCCGGTTCGCACTGACTTCCGGACAGGCAGGCGGCGTAGACCCTCGTCCCACGGGGGTCAACCGCCCGGCATCTCAGGATCAGGAGACGTAACCGGCCTGCATCAGTTCGGCGATGTGCACGATGGCGACGGGTCGCTGGTTCTCCACCACGAAAAGGTTGGAAATCTTGTTGGCGGTCAGCAGGTCGACGACGTCGCTCATGCGCTGGTCGGGTCCGACAGTGATGGGCTGACGGCTCATGATGTTTGCCGCCGTGATGCCAGACACGTCGCTCGAGAAGGCGCGACGGACGTCGCCGTCGGTGATCATCCCGGCCAGTGTCCCGTCGGCCTCCAGCACCGCGACCGAGCCCTTTCGGCCCGCGGTAATGGCCGCCACGATCTCGGCAAAGGCGGCGTCCAGCGGAACGGTCGGCGGCGGGGCGTGGTTGTCACCCATCCACTCCCGCACACTCTGCAGGCTCATGCCCAGCGACCCGCCAGGATGATGCATTCCGAAGTCAGTGGCCGAGAAGCCGCGCCGTTCCATCAGCACCATGGCCAGCGCATCGCCCAGCGCGAGCGTCATCAAGGTCGAGGTGGTGGGGGCCAGGCCGTTGGGGCAAGCCTCGGCGACGCTGGGCATGATGAGCGACACCGCCGACATCCGCGCGAGGAACGACGACGCCCGCTGCGTCATGCCGATCACCGGGATGTCGTTCCTCTGGCAGAAGATCAGAGGATCGCGCAGCTCGCGGCTTTCCCCGGAGTTGGAGAGGGCCAGGAGTGTCGTGTCATGGCGCAGCATACCGAGATCGCCGTGGCTCATCTCCGCAGGGTGGACGAAGAAGGCGTTCGTGCCGGTGGATGCCAGGGTGGCGGCGATCTTGCCGCCGATGTGGCCGGACTTGCCCATACCTGTCACGACGACATAGCCCGGACGCGACAGGATGATCTCGACGGCGCGGACAAGGCTGCCGTTCACGGTACGCTCAAGCGCCTCCAGCGCCTCGATGTTCAGGCGGATGACCGAGCGGGCGTGATCGATCATGGGGCCAGCGGCGTCGGCGGCGGACGAATTGGCGTCGAGCGGCATGGGCCGGGTCTCCACGGAACAGGGAGGCGGTTTAGACCCAAGCTGCGGGACTCGACAATCCGGCACCCCAGCCGGGCTTCCTCGGTGGACCTCAACCTTTGCCGGAGTTGGGCGTTAGGGCCTCGCGCTCCTGCGATATCCAACCTCGAGAGATCATGACCTTGTCCGTCGGGCCCCCGATTCGCCCCCTGACCGCGCCACCCGTTCACCCGACCGATGCGATCGCCCTGTTTCTTGACCTAGACGGGACCCTGGCACCGGTGGCGAGCACCCCGGACGCAGTCATGGCCGATGACCGACGAACGTCTGTGCTGGGGGCTCTGGGCAGGGTTCTGGCCGGGCGCGTCGCGGTCATCAGTGGGCGGACGCTTGAGGAGATCGACCGAATCGCAGGCGATGCAGCTCTCGCAGCCTCCGGGGTTCACGGTCTGGTGCGTCGCCGGCATGACGGTAGCCTTTTGGCCGCGCTGCCCAGCCCCGGGGTCGCCCATGCCGTCGCAGCGTTTCGCGGCTTTGCCATGGACCATCCCGGCGTGATCGTTGAGGACAAGGCAGTCTCTGCGGGTCTTCACTATCGCCAGTCACCAGGCAGCGAGGACGTCGCCCGAGCGCTTGCGCGCGAAATCGCCGTCGAAACCGGTCTGGAACTCCAGCCCGGACACATGGTCATCGAACTCAAGACGCCGGGTGCGGACAAAGGACAGGCCTTGGCCGCCTTCATGGCCGAGCCTCCGTTCGCGGGCGCGACACCGATCATGGTCGGCGATGACCTGACAGATGAGGCAGCGTTCCAGGCGGCGGTTTGGCTTGGCGGATACGGCGTTCTGGTCGGGCCGATGCGGGACAGCGCAGCCCGTCATCGGCTGAAGGATGTCGAGGCCGTCCTGACCTGGCTGGAAGCGATCGTGGAGGCGCGCGCATGACCCCCGCCCGCCGCGACCTCGACCTCGCTCCGATCGGCAACTGCGCCCTGTCGGCCCTCATCGATCGCCAGGGGCGCTACGTCTGGGCCTGTGCGCCGCGCGTGGACGGGGACCCTGTCTTCTCAGCCCTTATGGACGGGGACGCGCCCGACCACGGCTTCTGGTCGCTGGAGCTGGAGGGTCAGATCGCCGCCGAGCAGGCCTATTTGCCCAATACGCCGGTCCTGCGGACTGTCCTGACCGCCGGGGACGGGGCCTCGGTCGAGATCATCGACTTCGCCCCGCGTCACAGGAAGCACTCCCGAACCTACCGGCCCCTGGCCTTCGCCCGGATCGTCCGGCCCCTGTCGGGCAGCCCGCGCATCCGCGTGCGCCTGCGTCCCTCGGCTGACTGGGGTGCAAGACAAGCGGAGTGTACCTCCGGCTCCAACCACATCCGCTATCTGTGTACGGACACCACCCTCCGCCTCACCACGGACTGTCCGGTATCGCATGAGCTGAAAGAACGGCCGTTCCGGCTCGAACGCCCCCTGACCTTCTTCCTCGGGCCCGACGAGGGCTACGATCAGGAGGTCGGCGCGGGCGTCTCGGCCACGCTGGACCGCACCCTCGCCTATTGGCGCGACTGGGTTCGAACCCTCTACATTCCGCTGGATTATCAGGAGGCGGTAATCCGCGCGGCGATCACGCTGAAACTTTGCGTCTACGAAGAGACCGGGGCCATTGTCGCCGCCATGACCACCTCGGTGCCCGAGTTCCCGGAGAGCGGACGCAACTGGGACTATCGCTACTGCTGGATCCGCGACGCCTATTACACGGTGCGTGCCCTGAACCGGCTGGGTGCGGTGGACATTCTGGAGAACTACCTCGTCTACCTGCGCAATCTGGTCGATGCCTCGGCGGGCGGCCATGTCCAGCCGGTCTATGGCGTGGGTCTGGAAGAGGACATAGACGAGCGCATTGTCACGTCTGTCGAGGGTTATCGCGGCATGAAGCCCGTGCGTGTCGGCAATCAGGCGCGCGAGCACCTGCAGCATGACGTGTACGGACAGATCGTTCTACCGCTGGTGCAGAGCTTCCATGACCAGCGTCTGCTGCGTCCCGGCGCGCTCGATGACTTCCATGCGCTGGAAAAGGTCGGCGAACGGGCTTTCGCCATGCATGACCAGGTCGACGCGGGCCTTTGGGAGTTCCGCACCATCGCGCGCGTCCATACCTATTCCTCGGTCATGTGCTGGGCCGCCTGCGACCGCCTCGTCAAGGTGGCCGTGCATCTGGCGCTGGACGACCGGGCGGCCTATTGGGCCGATCGGGCAGGCATCATCCGCCGGCGGATCGAAGCCGAGGCCTTTCTCCCCGACCAGGGGCGCTTCGGCGCCAGTTTCGGCGGTCAGGAGCTCGACGCATCGTTGCTCCAACTGGTCGATCTCGGCTTTCTTGAGCCTAAGGACCCGCGTCAGGTCGCGACCTTCGACGCCATCGAGCGAGACCTGAAGAAGGGGCCCTATCTGTTCCGCTACGTCGAGCCCGACGACTTCGGCGAGCCCGAAACCGCGTTCAACTTCTGCACCTTCTGGTTCATCGAAGCGCTCCACCAGAACGGCCGCGACACCGAAGCGCGCGAGATTTTCGAACAGATGCTCAGCCGTCGCACGCATGCCGGCTTGCTCAGCGAGGATATCGCTATCGAGACCGGCGAACTTTGGGGCAACTACCCCCAGACCTACTCCCTGGTCGGCATCATCAACTGCGCCGTCCTGCTCAGCCGATCGTGGACGGATGTCCGATGATCGGTTTCGCCACAATCACGCGCTTGCGATGGAGCCGATCGTCGCCTTGATCGTTTGGGGCGCGTCATGTCCCGCCTCATCGTCGTCTCAAACCGCGTATCGGCCCCGGTCGACCCCTCCGCCGGATCTGTGGGCGGGCTGGCCATGGCGCTGTCCGCCGCGCTGAGGACCTACGACGGCCTCTGGTTCGGCTGGTCGGGTGAGACCGTAGAAACGTTCACAGGCGAGTTGAAGCTGGAGGACCGCGCGGGCGTACACGTCGCCCTGGTCGACCTGGAGGCCCAGGACGTCGACGAGTACTACAACGGATACGCCAACAAGACCCTGTGGCCCCTGTTCCACCACCGCGTAGACCTGACAGCCTATGAGCGGTCCTATGGCGAGGGCTACGAACGGGTGAACCGCCGCTTCGCCGAGACGCTCGCGCCGCTGATTCAGCCCGACGACATCATCTGGGTCCACGACTACCACCTGATCCCGCTGGCCCGGGACCTGCGCCGTCTGGGTGTCACGAACCGGATCGGCTTCTTCCTCCACACCCCCTGGCCGGCTCGCCAGCTGCTGGTGACACTGCCGCATCATCGCCGGCTGGTGGAGAGCCTGTTTGCCTACGACCTGATCGGCTTCCAGACCCAGGAATGGATGGACCTGTTCCGCGACTACGTGATCTCCGAGGCCCGGGGTGAGCTGGCGGGTTACGGCGGGCTGGAGGCGTTCGGACGACGAGTCTGCATCGGGACCTTCCCCATCGGCATCGACGTCGAGGGCTTCATGCAGGCGAGGAACTCCCGCGAAGGGGTGCGCACCTACGATCGCATGGCCGCCTCAGCCGCCTTTCGCTCCATGATCGTCGGCGTCGATCGGCTCGACTACTCCAAGGGGCTGGAGGAGCGGATGCTGGGTTATGAGCAGTTCCTGCACGACCGCCCGGAGCTGCGCGGCGACGTCTTCCTGGTCCAGGTCACACCGATCAGCCGCGACGAGGTCGACACCTATCAGGACATTCGCGCGCGCCTCGACTCCCTCGCCGGACGAATCAACGGCGAATACGCCGACATGGACTGGCAGCCGATCCGCTATCTGAACCGCAGCTATCGTCGCGATCAGCTGGCGGGCATCTATCGTGCGGCCAAGGTGTGCATGGTGACGCCGCTGCGGGACGGCATGAACCTGGTCGCCAAGGAATATGTCGCTGCACAGAACCCGGAGGACCCCGGCGTCCTGATCCTGTCCCGCTTCGCCGGCGCGGCCGAACAGATGGGCGAGGCCCTGCTGGTCAATCCGTTCAGTCGCGAGGAAGTCGCCGACGCGATCAAGAAGGCCCTGACCATGTCGTTGGCCGAGCGGGTTCGGAAATGGGAGGCCCTGATGCAGGTCGTGCGCGACACCGATGTCGGCATCTGGCGCGACAGCTTCGTCGGCGCCCTGAACGCAGTGGAGCTCGTCGGCGACGCCGACGCGCCCTTCCATCAGGGACGCGCCGACGCCGCCTGAGGGGGATCAGGCCGCTTCCAGCGCTGCGTTCGCCGCATCTCTGGCGTCCGCCCGGATGCGGGCCGGCCGCTGCGCCAGCCGCTCGGCATAGGCGTCCAGCAAGGGGCTGTCCGGGAAGGCGAACCGGGCCCAGCCGAGTGACGAACCGATCATCACGTCCGCCACGGTGAACCGGTCGCCCATCAGCCAAGGGCCTTCCCACAGCGTCTCGAGCAGCCGACCGACGGCGGCTTCATACCGGGCCTTTGACATCGGATCGCGATCCGCCTCGCCGGTCATCTTGCTCCAGACCGCCGGCTCCAGTTCGCCCGCCGCCCAGGCGAGCCAGGTCAGCAGAGGCCCACGCTCCGGCGAACCGGGCAAGGCGCCGAGGCCGGCCTCCGGAAACAGGTCGGTCAGATAGAGGGCCACAGCGGCCGATTCTGTTATCAAGGCGCCGTCGTGCGTCAGCGCCGGGACCTTGCCGTCCGGGTGAGGATTCTTGACGTCCGGCTCGCCGACCTTCTGACCGTTGCGGTGGGCGATTTTGCAATATTCGATGCGGGCGGCGGCCCCCAATTCCTCGATCAGCCAGACGATCCGTGACGAGCGTGATTGCGGGGCGTGAAACAGGGTCAGCATGATTTTCTCTCCCATCCAATGAGCCTCGGCGGGACCGCCTTGGCCGTGAGAGATTGACTACCGCCACCCTGCTGCCAGCATGCTGTCAGCAGTCGTCCGGTACGGCACACAGATGAGACGCGCAGACCGCCTGTTCCAGATCGTTCAGTTGCTCCGAAGGAGTTCCCAGCCCGTGACGGCGGAATCGATCGCGGCTGAGCTGGAGACGTCCAAACGCAGCGTCTATCGCGACATCGCCGCCCTGATGAGCCAGCGGGTGCCGATCCGGGGCGAGGCGGGCATCGGCTATGTTCTGGACGGCGGGTACGATATGCCGCCCCTGATGCTGACCTCGGACGAGATCGAGGCGGCGGTGCTGGGGGCCCAGTGGGTGGCCGGGCGTGGCGACCCCGCGCTGGCGCGCGCGGCCCGGGACCTGATCGCCAAGATCGCCGCCACCGTGCCCGAACGGCTGAGACCGGTGGTGCTGGAGCCGGCCGTCTCGTCCGGGCCGGTGTGGAGCGTGCCGTCGCCGGACCGGCTGGACATGGCCCGGGTGCGCGCCTCTATCCATGCCGGTCGCAAGCTCAGGCTGGACTACAGCGACGAACAGGGCCGGGCCAGCCACCGTGTCATCTGGCCCTTTCTGATCGGCTATCGCGAGACCACCCGGCTGCTGGTCGGCTGGTGCGAGACCCGCGCCGACTTCCGCACCTTCCGCACCGACCGGGTGGTGGAGGCCGAGTTTCTGGACGATCGCTACCCCGACCGCCCGGCCCGGCTGCGCGCCCGCTGGCGGGCGAAGATGGAGGCGGACAAGGCGGCCTGGATCGCGGCGGGCAAGCCGGGGTTGCACTGAGGCTGGAGCCTTGCGTCAGGCCCGGGCGACCGATCGTCCTGCAATGCCTGCCGACAGCAGGGCGAACACCAGACCTCCAACGATCACCTGGGGTTCCTTGAGGACCAGCCAGGCGAGCCCGAAGAAGCCGGTCAGCGCAAGATTGGCGATGAACCAGACGGCGCTCTGAACGCGGTCGATCTCTCTTGCGCGGATCATGACGACATTGATCAGGGCGGCGACAAGGATGGCCAGTCCGGACCCTGCAAACCACAGGGTGTCCAGACCCCAGGCCCGCACACTCGTCAGGGCGGACAGTCCCAGATGGACAAGGCCCAGCGCCATTGCGAGCCCTGTCAGGACCTTCATCAGGCCTCGCATCATCCTGCCCAACCGTGGCGTCGGGCGAAATCGGCCAGTCGCGCGGAGCGCCCGCATCCATGGAGCATCAGGCCGCCCAGCAGCAGAAGCGACCAGAGCAGATAGCCCTCGAGAACGAGGGCTCGAAGCACGACCGCATGAACCGTGGCCGACACGTCGTTGGCCGCCAGGCCGATCGTGTTCAGGACCAGCATGATCGCGGCCACGGCGGCGAGGGCAAAGGGGCCCCGGCTCAGCAAGGCCAGCCCGGCAACCGCGAAGGCGAGACCGATCGTGGCCGTCACCGGCGGCAGGATGTCGGGTGTTGTCAGCCCCGTGAAGGCACGGGCCGTCGCCAGCACTTCGACTGCGAATATCAGGATAATGGCTGCCACCACGGCCCGGACAGCGATCAACGTGCCCTCAAGGGTGCGCAGCCGGCGCAGACAGGCAGCGCCCAGGCAGCCCCAAGCGAAGGCCAGTGCTGCGCCCGGTGTCTCGATCGCCTCGATCTCCGCCTTCATCCCGGCAGCCCATTCGGATCGCGACGACGGAAGAAGCCACTCCAGATAATCCGCCAGTCCTAGGGCGATCTGGACCCTGATGTCCCGCTTCATGCGGCTGCTCCGGGTGCGATCTGCCCGGTCGGGACTGCCCCGGCGGGAACCTCGGTTGCCTGTGCAGCGGCGAGTGCCACACCGGTGCTCGTCAGACGGTAGGCGTGGCGGGGCGGCCGTCCCGGTTCCAGCGGCTGACGCCACTCTGCCTCCAGCAGTCCCTGATCGGTCAGCCTCATCAGAAGCGGATAAAGGGTGCCGGATTTGACACTGGTCTCCCGGGACAGATCGTAGCCGTGCCGCCACGCCTGCGGCTGCTGGGCGAGGGCAGCGAAGACCCTTCGGGTCTGCGGAGAGATGTTCGATCGACGAGCCATAACTCATATCGACATATATCGAGTTTGTTGGCAAGCCCGACGCGGAGACGGAACCGCCGCACCGCAGAATCCCTGCGTAGCGGCGGTTGGACCGGCGATGCCCCCAGGTCTCTGTGGATCTCGAACAGCCCGGCCGCGCCGCCGCGAAACGCTTCGCGTCTCGGGACTTTCCCCGATTTGGACTCGGCGTTCGGCGTCCTCAGTAGATCTCGAACAGCCCGGCCGCGCCCATGCCCCCGCCGACGCACATGGTGACGACGCCGTATTTGGCTCCCCGGCGCTTGCCCTCGATCAGCACGTGGCCTGTCATGCGCGCGCCTGACATGCCGTAAGGGTGCCCGATCGAGATGGCCCCGCCCGACACGTTCAGGCGATCCATCGGGATGCCCAGGGTGTCGGCGCAATAGAGCACCTGCACGGCGAAGGCTTCGTTCAGCTCCCAGATGCCGATGTCGTCAACGGTCAGGCCGTGGCGCTTCAGAAGTTTGGGCACGGCGTAGACCGGGCCGATGCCCATTTCATCCGGCTCGCAACCGGCAACGACCATGCCGCGATAGGCGCCGAGCGGCTGCAGGCCGCGCTTCACCGCCTCACCGGCTTCCATGATCACCGAGGCCGAGGCCCCGTCGGACAGCTGGGACGCGTTGCCGGCGGTGATGAACTCACCCTGCTGGATTTCCTCACCGCCGCCGAACACGGGCTTGAGCGACTTCAGGCCTTCCAGCGTCGTGTCCGGACGGTTGCCCTCGTCCTTGGACAGGGTGACGTCCTTCGAGGACGTCTGGCCCGTCGCCTTGTCGGCGACCAGCATGGTCGTGGTCATCGGCACGACCTCGGCGTCCAGCCGGCCCTCGGCCTGGGCCTGGGCCGTCCGATGTTGCGACTGAAGGGCGTATTCGTCCTGGCGGTCACGGCTGATGCCATACCGGCGCGCCACGACCTCAGCCGTCTCCAGCATCGACATATAGATGTGGGGCGACAGCTTCAGCAGCGCCTCATCCTTCATCCGGTAGAGGTTCATGTGCTGGTTCTGCACCAGGGAGATGGACTCCAGCCCGCCGCCGATGGCCATCTTTTGCTGATCGAAGACCACCTGTTTTGCCGCCGTGGCAATGGCCATCAGGCCGGAGGCGCACTGGCGGTCAAGGCTCATGCCCGGAACCGTCGAGGGCAGGCCCGCCGCCAGAGCGACCTGACGGGCGACGTTGGTGCCCGTGCCGCCCTGCTGGAGTGCGGCACCCATGACAACGTCCTCGATCTCGGCCGGGTCCACGCCGGCACGCTGGACCGCGTGGCGGACGGCATGCGCCCCCAGCTGCTGGGGCGCAGTGTCGTTGAACGCCCCGCGATATGCCCGCCCGATCGGGGTCCGGGCCGTCGAAACGATGACCGCTTCACGCATTCTTCTCTCCCTGGTTGACGACTGGGCGTCATTGTCGATTGGTTTGGCGTGACCCTAGGCACCTGCCGTCGCGTCAAGGCAAGCGAGACTTCCCCACCTGAGCGCGAGAAAGCCAGCGGCCCGTTGCGTCAGCCGCCGTGAGCCGCTTGAGCCTTTGTCAGCTCGATCATGCCCTGGGCTGCGCCCATCTCCGGCACGATCTCGCCGGCACGGTCGCCGATCTCAGCGAAGCGGGCGGCGATCTGTTCCGGCGCATCGTCACCCACGACCCGGATGCCCTGGGTCAGGGTCACATAGGCCCGTTCGAACCCGCCGGCCCCGGCCCCCAGGATGCAGCGCGTCGGCGCGTCCTGGCTGACGAGATAGAGAAGGCCCGGCGTGACCAGCTCGGGCCCCAGCGCTTCGAGCGGCAGGGCGGCTCCCAGGTCCTCGGTCATGCGGGTATGGGCGGTGGGGGCCAGGCAGTTGACCCGGATGTCGTTCTTGGCCCCCTCGATCGACAGGGTCTGCATGAAGCCGACCAAGGCCATCTTGGCCGCGCCATAGTTCGACTGACCGAAGTTGCCGTACAGCCCCGACGACGAGGTCGTCATGACGATCCGGCCGTAGTTCCGCTCGCGCATCCCGTCCCACACCGCCTTGGTGCAGTTCACCGCTCCCATCAGGTGGACGTCGACCACGAAGCGGAAGTCCTCGATCTCCATCTTGGCGAAGGTCTTGTCGCGCAGGACGCCGGCATTGTTGACCAGGATATCGACCGAGCCCCACCGGTCGGTCGCTTCGGTCACCATGGCCTTCACGGCGTCGGGATCGGTGACCGAGGCCCCGTTCGCGATCGCTTCGCCGCCGGCGGCGACGATTTCCGCCACAACGGCCTCGGCCGGCGAATGCGAGCTTCCCGAGCCGTCGCGCGCGACCCCCAGGTCGTTCACGACCACTTTCGCACCGCGCGCTGCCAGCGCCAGGGCGTGGCTGCGACCCAGGCCGCCACCCGCGCCGGTGACGATCGCCACCTTGCCGTCAAACCGAATCGCCATTTGTTTCGTCTCCTGCCGTTCTGGTCTGTCCTGATAACAGGCGTGTTTTCCTCGCCAAGGGGGCGATATGTGTTGAAAGGGCGCCACAGTCGCCCTATTCCGAGCCGAAATAGGGAACTTGGGCCCAACTCTCCCGTTCGGCCCGGTGAGCGTCACGTGTAAGCGTGATCGTTGGGCATTCAAATCGACATGAGGACTGACATGAAGCTGAAACTTCTCGCCAGCGTCGCAGCAGTCGGCGTTCTCGCCGCTGGTGCTGCTTCGGCTGAGCCGGATGGGTGGTATGGCGCGGTTGACGCCGGTTATCACACCATGGACGACATCAACGCCGAGTCTTCGACGACGGGCGTGAACTGGAACGTTGAAGTGAACAATGGCTGGGCTGCGTTTGCGCGTCTTGGCTATCGCTTCAACCCGAACTGGCGCGTTGAGCTTGAGGGCGGTTACCGCTCGGGCGACGTGGGCACGGTTCGTCGCGCGAACAACAACGCGCCGTCGGGTCTTTGCAACATCGCGCCTGCGACGGGTCCTTGCCTGTCGCCGGAAGGTGACGTCGAGTCGGTCGCCCTGATGGCCAATGTCATCTACGACTTCGGCAGCGAGTACTGGGGCGTTCGTCCCTTCGTTGGTCTGGGCGTGGGCGTGAACCGCGTCAACACCGACCTGATCGGCACCCTGCGTCAGCCGGTTCGCACCACGACCTTCGTGGCCGACGATTCGTCGACGAAGTTCGCGGCCCAGGCGATCGCGGGTCTGGCCTATGCCATCGGCGACCGGGCCAACATTGACCTGACCTACCGCTATCTGACGGGCGACATGGAGTTCGCTTCGGTCACGTCGGGGGCTCCGGCTCTGGGCACCTGGGAAGGCGACTATGACCAGTCGCACACGGTGACGCTGGGTCTGCGTTACGCCTTCGGTGCTGACGCCCCGCCGCCGCCGCCGGTTCGTAACGACCCGCCGCCGCCGCCTCCTCCGCCCCCGCCGCCTCCTCCGCCCCCGCCGCCGCCTCCGCCGGCTCCGCAGGCGCGTGAGTTCGTGGTGTACTTCGACTGGGATCGTTCGACCCTGACGGCGGAAGCCAACTCGGTCGTGACCCAGGCGGCCAACTACGCCAAGTCGGGTCGCCCGACGCGCATCCTGGTCGTCGGCCACGCCGACACCTCGGGTTCGGCCGCCTACAACGTGGGTCTGTCGAACCGCCGTGCGCGCACGGTCGCTGATGCCCTGGTCGCCCAGGGTGTGAACGGCGGCGTGATCTCGCTGGACGGCCGTGGTGAAACCCAGCTGGCCCGCCCGACCGCCGACGGCGTTCGTGAGCCGCTGAACCGTCGCGCCACCATCGGCATCAACTTCTAAGACCCTTGGCCGGGGTCTGGATCCCTTGCGGGTCCGGACCCCGGACTTTCGTCTGGAAGACGTCGGGGGGCGTCATGGAGGACCGGCTGCAAAGCTTGTTCACCGTGCCTTCCACGTCTCTTGATCCGTATGCAGAGCCGCCGGTTTTCGCCCTGAAGACCGGCGGTTTCGCTTTTTTGGACAAGTCGGTTGATCCGACGCGGAGAGGCGGCGACAAAGGCCCCATGTCCGCGCTCGCGAGCCTCTCTCGTCCGGTCTTCGACGGAACCGCCCTTCCCCTGCGTTCAGGGGAGAGGAGGGGGACGCCGAACCGACATCCGAGCCGTGGCGTTCAACCGTCCTGCCTGCCAGACTTCGCGTGAGCCGGTCCATTATGACGGACGTCCGCCAGCTTCAGAGCCTGACCCGCGAGACCGCTGCTGCGGCTCCCGTGCTCACGCCGGCTGCGCCTCCTGCCTCGGCCTTCCCGTTCGCCCCGCTGGGACGCGCGGTCGCGGGCCAGAGCCTGCTTGGCCGCCGCTTCCTGATCGTGACCGCCCCCTTCGGCCCGTTCGGCCGGGCGCTGGCCGATGCGCTACAGGCCGAAGGCGCGTCGGTGGCGCGCATGCTGTTCAACGCCGGCGACGCCGCGTCGTGGCGTCGGTCCGGGGCTGTGCCCTACACCGGCGACGTGCGCCGCTGGCCCCAGCGCCTGGCCCGTCTGGTCCAGGACCAGGGGCTGACCGACCTGATCGTGTTCGGCGAAGGCGGCCCCTACAATCAGGGCGTCCTGTCCCAGCGCGACAAGCTCAAGGCGTTGGCAGGTTCCAGGTTCGAGGGGCCAGGGTCTAGGGACGCTGGCTCGACGCCCGGCGCTGATGCCCACGATCGCACCGCATCCCCTAATCCCTCGAACCTGGAACCTGGAACCGCCTCGGCCCACCCCCTGCGCATCTGGGTGCTCGAGAACGGCTACTTCCGGCCGGACTGGATCACGGTCGAGGAGAACGGGGTCAATGCCTCCTCCGGCCTGCCGCGTCGGGCCCAGGCCTATGATCCGCCCATCCCCGAGATCCTGCCGACCCGGCCTGCGGGGCGCATCCTGCCCCACCACGTGGTCAACATCAGCCTGTATCACATGGTCCAGCCGCTGGGCCGGCTGGTGTTCCGCCGCTACGTCTATCCCTACACCCAGAGCCCGTGGCTGCAGTTCGCGGGCCATGTGAAGCGCTTCCTGGGCCTGACCTTCGCCTCGCGCTCGGAAGCCGACGCCGAGGTGATCCGCGCGCGCGGGCCCTTCTTCATCGCCTGTCTGCAGCGCGAGGGCGACGCCCAGCTGCTGCGCTACTCCCACTTCGCCGACAACACCGCCTTCCTGGCCGAGGTCCTGACCTCGTTCGCCCGCCACGCCCCCGCCGACGCCCGGCTGGTGGTCAAGAACCATCCGCTGGATCCGGGCCTGGTGGACCTGCGCCGCATGACCCACGTCCTGGCGGTCGAGCGCGGCATCGCCGACCGGGTCGACTTCATCGACGGCGGCAACCTGGCCCAGCTGTGCCGCGCCTCCTCAGGGATGGTGGTCAACAACTCCTCGGCCGCGCTGTCGGCCATGGGCTTCAAGACCCCCGTCAAGGTGCTCGGCGACGCCTTCTTCGACATCGAAGGCCTCGCCGACCAGAAGCCCATCGACGCCTTCTGGACCCACCCCACGCCCCCCGACGACGCCCTGTTCCACAGGTTCCGCGCACACGTCATCGCCCGCACCCAGGTCAACGGGAACTACCACGAACCCAGAGCCCTCAAACCCACCGCAAAAGCCCTCGCAAGACGATTCGCCGCCGTAAGGTGACAGCGGCCAGGCTTGAGGGGATCTGTATCCGTGCGACGCTGCCGGACGTAGCTGTGGAGTCCCGCTGAACGGAGCCTGTCCATGTCGCGCCTTTCCCGCCTCGCCGTTATCGCCAGCCTGATCCTCGCCAGCTGTTCACCAGGGGGCTCGGCGACCGCAGAGCCTCCTGTTCAGTCGGGCCCGGACAGCGGTCGGCGCGAGGTCGCGCTCTTCGCCGGAGGCTGCTTCTGGTCTGTTGAGGCGAACTTCGAACGCATCCCGGGCGTTGTTTCTGCGGTTTCGGGCTTTGCGGGCGGCCGGGTGGCCAATCCGACATATGATGAGGTCGTGCGCGGCGGAACCGGCCATCTCGAGGCTGTCCAGGTGACTTTCGATCCGGCCCGGATCACCTATCGCCAACTGGTCGACCGCTTCTGGCGAACCATCGATCCCACGGATCCGGACGGCCAGTTCTGTGATCAGGGCGCTGTGTACGCCACGGCAGTCTTCGCCACGGCAGCGCAACGACAGGTCGCCGAGGCCTCTCGGGCGGCTGCCTCTGCGATCATCGGAGAGCGGCGTTTCGTCACGCCGGTCCGCGACATCGCTCGATTCTGGCCTGCCGAAGCCTACCATCAGGACTTCGCGCGGCTGAACCCGGTCCGGTACGGCGGATACAGCCGCTTTTGTGGTCGTGAGGCGCGCTTGAGGGCTGTCTGGGGCTGACCGACCACTGTGGCGCCTGCGTCACCGTCCCGTGCTGTCACACGGCTGTCACATCACTGTCGTCCCTCGTTCCAACACGCGGCTTAGAGGGAGCGTGATTTCGGCGGTGGGCGCTTTCCCGCCGCCCTTGCCGCGCACCGGGCGCTGACCCGCACAAACTGGGGATAGACAGATATGAACTCTCGCACTCGCGTGCTTTGGGCCTCCACCGCCCTGGTCAGCGGCCTCTTCGTCGCCGGCGCCGCCTCCGCCCAGTCCTCGGGCACCGACGCCGCCGAAGGCGTGGTCATCGAGGAAGTCGTGGTCACCGGCCAGCGCGGCCCGCGCTCCATCTCGGGTGCCGCGGTCGCCCAGACGGTCGAAAAGACCCGCTCGACGATCACCCAGGAGTACATCTCCCGTCAGCAGCCCGGTCAGTCGATCATCCAGACCCTGAACAACGTTCCGGGCCTGAACGTCACGAACAACGATCCCTTCGGCAACTCGGGCTCGAACATCCGTCTGCGCGGCTTCGACGGTAACCGCGTCTCGCTGACCTTCGACGGCATTCCGCTGAACGACACCGGCAACTACGCCGTCTTCTCGAACCAGCAGCTGGACTCCGAGCTGGTCGAGCGCGCCTCGGTCAACCAGGGTTCGACCGACTCCGACAGCCCGACGGCCTCGGCCACCGGCGGTACCATCGCCTACACCACCTCGCGCCCCCGTCGTGATCGCTCGGCCCAGATCGTGTCGTCGGTCGGCAGCTTCAACTACGGCCGCGTCTTTGGCCGCTTCGACACCGGTGAGTTCGGTCCCTGGGGCACCACCGCCTTCCTGTCGGCCTCCTACACCAACTACGACAAGTGGAAGGGCCCGGGCGACCTCGAGAAGAAGCAGTACAACGGCCGCCTGTTCCAGGATCTGGGTGATGGCGACTTCGCCAGCCTGTCGTTCAACTGGAACGAAAACCGCAACGCTTTCTACAACAACTTCAATAACCTGACGACGTTCAATCTCGGCGTCACTCCCGAGAACGACATCGCCTGCTTCCGTCCGGCCCCGGGCAACGGAACAGTCCAGAACGAAGCGACTGGTTCCACGATCATCACCTACTTCGGCGGCATCTCGGCCGGCAGCTGCACCAACGATCACCGCACCCGGATCAACCCGTCGAACACCGGCAACATCCGCGGTCAGTTCCGCTACAGCCTGACCGACAACCTGGTCCTGACCATCGACCCGTCGTTCCAGTACGTCATGGCCAACGGCGGCGGCTACACCCTGGTGGGCGAGCGCGACGACCGCCTGGACCAGAACGGCACCAACAACGCCGCTGTCACCACCGCCGCCCAGTGCGCGGCGGTGCTGAACACCGGCTTCGACCTGAACGGCGACGGCGACAGC
The DNA here is from genome assembly GCA_020253595.1 of Brevundimonas sp. Classification (GTDB taxonomy): domain Bacteria; phylum Pseudomonadota; class Alphaproteobacteria; order Caulobacterales; family Caulobacteraceae; genus Brevundimonas. Next base: position 4,463 of record JADCBH010000097.1, on the reverse strand, counting down.
TGCGACAACGTCGGCCTGTACACGCCGTCGAACACCAACACCCGTCGTTACGGCGTGATCAGCTCGCTGCTTTGGGACATCAACGACAACCATCGCGTCCGCGTCTCCTACGCCAACGACTACGGCCGTCACCGCCAGACGGGTGAAGCCAGCCGTTACAACGCTGACGGCTCGGTGCCGGAAGTGTTCGGTGGCGAAAACACCTGGGGCGATGAAAACCTCCGCGTCGCCGGTCGCGACGGCTACTTCTTCCGCAGCCGCGACCGTTTCTCGATCGCCCTGCTGAACCAGATCTCGGCCGAGTATCGCGGTCAGTTCTTCGACGACAGCCTGACGCTGCGCCTCGGTGTTCGCGCGCCCTTCTTCACGCGCGAACTGAACCAGTTCTGCTTCTCGCAGAACGGCTCGTCGAACGTCCGCTGCACCACCGAAGCGGTCGCCTCGACGCTGGCTAACGGCAACGTCACCTTCGCCTCGACCGGCACGACCCAGTTCATCCGTCCGTACTCGCAAGAAGTGAAGTACGACGACATCCTGCCGGACGTCGGCCTGTCGTACCGCTTCCTTGACAACCACTCGGTCTACGCGAACTACGCTGAGGGTCTGTCGGTGCCGCGGACCGACAATCTGTATCAGCCGGTGCGTAACGCTGCGGGTGGTCTGGACTTCAACACAGTGCAGCCGGAAACGACCCAGTCCTGGGACGTCGGCTACCGCTACACCTCGTCCAGCCTGATCGCTTCGGCGGCCTTCTGGTACACGACCTTCGACAACCGCATCGTCTCGTCGTTCGACAACGACCCGACCTCGCCGACCTTCAACCTGTCGGTCGATCGGAACCTGGGTTCGGTGGAACAGCAGGGCTTCGACGGCTCGGTCGAGTGGCTGGTGACCGACAGCATCTCGCTCTATGCTGCCGCGTCCTACAACGACTCGGAAGTGCAGACCAACGTGCCCGTCGGTGCCGGTCGGTTCCTGCCGACAGCCGGCAAGCGGATCGTCGAGACCCCGGAGTGGACCTTCAACCTGCGCGGCCAGTGGGCCATCACCGACAACTGGACGGTCGGCCTGCAAGGCAAGTACGTCGACGACCGCTTCACCACCGACGTCAATGACGAAGTTGCGCCGTCCTACACGGTCGTCGACTTCGACAGCCGCTACGACCTGACCGACACCTTCGGTATCCGTAACGCCTTCGTGCAGTTCAACGTGACGAACGTCCTGGACGAGGAGTATCCGGCTTCGATCTCGTCGGGCAACAACGCCTTGCCGGTCGATGTGGACCTCGGCCCGGGCGTGATCATCCAAAACGGCCAGCTGCGCACCTTCTCGCTCGGCGCGCCGCGGACCTTCATCCTGACGCTCGGCACGACTTTCTAAGTCGTCCGTCCGCTGGAGCGAGACAGGGGCGGTCCTTCGGGACCGCCCCTTTTTCTTTGCGCTCGTCGTCGTCGTTGCGCATTGCAGTCCGGGGCCGCCCTGACTATCTGGCGCGATCCGCCGTCCAGGAGCCCGCCGCATCCATGACCGCCAGCCCCATCCCCGCCGAATGGTCGCCGCACAGGGCGATGTGGGTCGGCTGGCCCAGCCACGGCGAACTGTGGGAGGACAACCTCGAGCCCGCCCAGGCCGAGGTCGAGGCTCTCGTCCGCGCGCTCGTCGGCCCCGGCCGCGAACGGGTCAGGCTGATGGTCGGCAAGCCGGAGGCCCTCGCCGATGCCCGCGCGCGGTTCAATGGGGTCAAAGGCGTCGAGATCATCGACGGCCGCTTCGGTGACATCTGGCTCAGGGACACCGGTCCGATTTTCGGGGCAGGCTCGGCGCGAGCGGCGGCGTTCCGGTTCAACGGCTGGGGCGGCAAGTACGAACTCGAGCACGATGATACCGTGGCCGCGCAGATCGGTGCCGTGTCCGGCGTTCCCCTGGACCGGCACGATTTCATCCTGGAGGGCGGGGCACTGGATCATGACGGTGCAGGCACGATCCTGACGACGCGACAGTGCCTGCTGAACCCCAACCGCAACCCCGGCTGGACCGAGACGATCGCTGAACAGGCGCTGGCCGAAGCGCTGGGTGCCCGCAAGCTGCTGTGGCTCGGCGACGGGCTGCTGAACGACCATACGGACGGCCATGTCGACAACCTGGCCCGTTTCGTCGCGCCGGGTGTGGTGGCCTGCCCGGTCGGCTGGGGCCGCAGAGATCCGAACCACGAGGTCTATGACGCCGTCGCCCAGACTCTTTCGAGCCTGACCAACACCGAAGGCAGGCCCGTCCAGCTGCTGCGCCTGCCATCGCCCGGTCTTGTCCTGGACGAAGACGAGCGGCCGATCCCGGCGAGCCACATGAACTTCCTGATCGCGAACGGAGCCGTGATCGTCCCGACCTATGGCGACGAAGCGGCTGCGCGGCTGGCCTGCGAGGGACTGGCGACCGTCTTTCCCGATCGGGACATCATCGCCCTGCCGTCCATCGCCATTCTGACCGGCGGCGGATCCTTCCACTGCATCTCCCAGCAGGAGCCTGCCTGATGGCCCGAACGATCAGCGTCGCCGCGATCCAGACCGCCTATGGCGATGACCTGGGCGCCAACATCGAAACCACCATCGGCTTCATCCGGGAGGCCGCGGCCAAGGGTGCACAGGTCATCCTGCCGAGCGAACTGTTCCAGGGCCCCTATTTCTGCGTCAGCCAGGAGGAACGCTGGTTCGAAACCGCCTATCCGTGGGCGGAGCATCCATGCGTGACGGCTCTTCAGCCAGTCGCGGCCGAGCTGGGCGTCGCCATTCCCGTCTCGATCTTCGAGCGGGAAGGGCCACACTACTTCAACAGCCTGGTCATGCTAGATGCCGATGGTCGCCCGCTCGGCGTCTATCGCAAGAGCCACATCCCCGACGGCCCCGGCTATCAGGAGAAGTACTATTTCCGGCCCGGCGATACGGGCTTCAAGGTCTGGAACACGCGCTTTGGTCGGATCGGCGTCGGGATCTGCTGGGACCAGTGGTACCCGGAGACGGCGCGGGCGATGATGCTGCAGGGTGCCGAGATCCTCATGTATCCGACCGCCATTGGCTCAGAGCCCCACGACAAGGAGCTGGACACCGCCGATCCCTGGCGGCGCGCCATGCAGGGCCATGCGGTTTCCAATGTGGTGCCCGTGGTCGGTGCCAACCGTATCGGCCATGAGCGCGTGACGGACGCGGGCCAGGTCTTCTACGGATCATCCTTCATCGCCGATCATCGTGGGGATCTGGTTGAAAGTCTGGGTCGCGATGAGGAAGGCGTTCTGGTCCACGCCTTTGACCTCGACTACATCGACCGTCACCGCGCCGCCTGGGGGTTTTTCCGGGACCGGAGGACCGACCTGTATGGTGGCCTTGTCGCCCCGCGCCCGGCCTGAATCGACGCCTGATAAGGCCTCAGGGCAGGGCGATCGCCAGCGCTGACCGCTCTGCGGCGCAGGCGGGACTGGTCCGGGCTGCCGTCCGCGCTACAGCGATTTCAGCGCGAGCGGCTGCGGCGTCGGCCCCAAATGCAGGTGTAGCCATGATGGCCTGCGCCACCGCCCCGCCCAGAGCGGCACCGTCTGTGACATCGCTGGGATAGTGCATGCCGCACACCATCCGGCTGATCGCGATCTGGCGACCGATCTCCCGGACCTCGTTCGAGCGATCCGGAACAAGGGCGGCCATCACCTCGCCATAGGCGGCCCCGACCGAGGCACTGCCCGAAGGATGCGATGGCGTGGCCCGCTGCGCGGCCGTCACGACCTGGCAGGAACGCCGCTCGGGGTCGTCGCCGACGGGCCGGGCCCGCATGGCCCGGGCCTTGGCCAGCTCTGCGGCCTCATTGGCGTCGTTCAGCACGCGCGTGAGGATGGAGACCAGGCGGGGGGCCTCGGCCGCCTCGATCCTGAAACCCAGGGCGCAGTCGAAATGGGTCAGGGCGAGCGCGGGCCGAAGCTCGGCATGGCGGGTCGCCAGAAGCCACCGGTCGGTGTCTTCCAGTGCGGTCAGTCGCGCCGAGGCCGTTCGATCGGCCAACTCCGCCGCCGATCCCGGTGCCGGCAGGGCCGGCACAGCGGTTGCGAGGGCTATGACTGTTTCGTGAGCGAGGTAGCCAGATGGCGCGGCCGTCGTGTCCTGCACAGACCTCGCTTCAGCAGACGCGCCCGTGGAAACAAGCACCAGCCCGGCGACCAGCGCGACGAGCGCTGCGGCCTTCATCCCCCTGCGCTCCAGCTCAGCTGGACCGACGTCATGCCTTCGGGCGTCGGTGCGGCAACCACCTGCAGGCTGCTTTGGGCCTTGGCCGCTCCATAGGCCCGGGCGTCGCCCTGGTTCATCGCCATGACAGACGAAAGTCCGGCCCTCTCAGCCTGGCTTCGATGGAATTCGATCACCGCCTCGGGGTCGGCGTTGGTCAGATAGGTCGCCAGGCCGCCGGGACCGTCAGGCCCTGCCGCC
>JADCBH010000096.1 GCA_020253595.1 Brevundimonas sp. | reverse complement strand
GGTCAATGCGTCTATGCCGGCTGTTGTGCCCGGCGCTGGCGGCGGTGCCGGGGGCGGTGCCCCGCTCGGCGCGCCTGGCTCGGCGGGCGGCGGCGGCGGCGGTGGATCGGACTACCGTCCGGGCACCTGAGTGTCGCTTGATCTGACTGCACGGCGATACAACCGGGTTTGAGCATACAAGACCGTCGGGAGCCGGCGGATGGGGATACATGGCGAGATCCAATCTTCGACTGTCCTGGCTTCTGGCGTTGGGTATGGCCGTAACGGCCCAGTCTGTTCAGGCCCAATCGACCTCGGGGTCTCTGACTCAAGCCCAGAATGAGGCGGGCAACCTCTTTGCCCGTGATCGCGGGATCGGGGTCCGGGAGCGGTCGCGGCCGGAGTATGAAGCTCTGGGCGTCCCGGTCGGAACCTTCACGGCCTTTCCCAGCATCCAGTTCGACGCGGAATCCAACGACAACATCTTCGCGACCGCGACGAGGGCCCAGGACGACTGGATCACCCGGATCAAGCCGGAAGTCTCGCTGGAATCGGGCTGGTCGCGCCATGCGCTGGCCCTGTTCGCCCGGGCCAACATCGCCCGCTATCAGGACTTCGACGAGGAGAACTTCGAGGACTGGGGCGTGGGGGCCAATGGCCGTCTGGACTTTACCCGGTCGACCAATCTCGCGCTGGGCGTGAACTACGACAGCCTGACCGAGCCGCGGACCTCGTCCAACGCCCCGGCGTCGACCCGCGAACCGATCTCTTATGACTCCACCGCAGCCTATGCCGCGGGCATGACGGTGCGGGGTCGCACCAAGCTGTCGGCGCGGGCGGACATTCGCACCTTCGACTACGAGGATGGGCGGACGCTGGGCGGGGTCGTGATCGACCAGGACAACCGCGACCGGACGGTCACCAGCCTGACCGGTCGAGGCGACTATGCCGTTAGCCCCGCGACCGCCCTGTTTGTTCAGGCGACGGCCAACACGCGCGACTACGACACGGCGACCTCACTGTTGCTGCCGGCCCGGGATTCGGACGGCTATGAACTGCTGGCGGGGGCCAACTTCGAGCTTGGAGCGGTGGCCCGGGGCGAAATCGCGGCGGGCTTTATCTCCCAGGAGTTTGACGCCGCCGTTTATGACAAGATCGATGGCTTTGGCGCACGCGGCCAGCTGGAGTGGTTCCCCACTCAGCTGACGACGGTGTCCGCTACGGCCTCGCGGACGATCGAGGATTCCGGCATCGCGGGCGCAGGCGGTTATCTGTCCACCTCCGTCGGTGCCCGCATCGACCATGAGCTGATGCGCAATGTGCTGCTCAACGCCGACATCTCCCTGTCGAGCGATAAATACGAAGGCCTGGACCGGACCGACGACCGCTTCCAGTACTCGGTCGGTGGCACCTACCTGCTGAACCGCAACATCGGCCTCAGCGTTGCGGCCAGCCACTTTGAGCAGACTTCCGACGGCGCGGCCGCTGGCGTGGATTTTGATGTGAACCGTCTGACACTGACCCTGGTGACCCAGTTCTAGACGAGTTGCGTCACTTTCCAGTCCGCGTGAGCCTGTAGATGAACAATCTGATCCCGATCCGCCCTGGCGATGCCCGGATGTCCGGCCCCGACCAGGGTGGCCAAGGGGGCGAAGGCGTCGATCTTCACCGGCTCATTGCGCTGTTCCGTCGGCGGCTGCCCCTGTTCCTCGCCGTAGCCCTGGTCGTCATGGTGGGGGCCGTGATCGTCACCACCCAGGCGACGCCCCTCTACACGGCGACCTCGAGCCTGACGATCAACACGCGCGAACAGAATATCGTTTCCACCGAGGCGGTGCTGTCCGGCCTTTCGGCCGAGACCAGCGTGGTCGATACTGAGATCGAGATCCTCAAGTCCCGCCGACTGGCCGAGCGGGTCGTCGAGGTGATGAACCTCGAGGAGGATCCTGAGTTCAATCCGGCCATCCGGGACCCGGGTCCTCTCGAGGCGGTGGTGGGTGGCGTGGCCACCCTGTTTGGAGCGGCAGCTCCCGATGCCGCGCGGGAACGTCTTTCTGCCGTTGAACAGCAGAAGGAAAAGGAAAAGGTCGTCGACAACGTCCTGAAGCGGCTCTCTGTTCGCCGCGCGGGCCTGACCTACGTCATGAACGTCGGTTTCACCTCCGAGGACCCGGCCAAGGCGGCGCGGATCGCCAATGCCTATGCAGAGCGCTACCTGCTGGAGCAGCTTGAGGCCAAGTTCGATGCCACCCGCCAGGCCAACACCTGGTTGAACACCCGCCTGACCGAGCTTCGGGGAGAGGTGCAGCAGGCCGAAGCCGCAGTTGAACAGTACCGGACGGCCAACAACCTGTTGAGCGCCTCGGGCGCGACGCTCACCGAGCAGGAGATCTCGACCTACAACCAGCAGCTCGCGACCGTGCGGGCGACCCAGGCCGAAGCCGAAGCGCGGCTCCGGACCGCTCGTGCCCAGCTGGCTGCAGGCTCGAATGGCGATGACGTCGGAGAGGCTCTTGGGTCGCAGGTTGTGCAGACGCTGCGAGCCCAACGTGCCGAGGTGTCAGGCCGGGTCGCAGACCTGACCAGCCGCTACGGCCCCCGTCACCCGGACATGCTGCGGGCCGAACGCGAGCTCGCAGACATCGACACCCAGATCCAGGCCGAAATCCGCCGCATCATCTCCAACCTTGAGGCCCAGGTTCAGGTCGCCCGTGAGCGCACCGGCTCCATGGCCGGCAGCCTTGGATCCGCGCGCGGGACCCTGGCCGCCAACAACGCCGCCGCCGTCCGTCTGAACGAGCTGGAGCGTAACGCTGAGTCGGTCCGTACGCTGTACGAGAGCTTCCTAAACCGCTTCCAGGAGACGACATCCTCGGAAGGTATTGAGGAGTCCGACGCCCGCATTGTTTCGCCGGCGGCCATCCCAACGGGGGCCAGCTCGCCCAATGTTCCGCTGAACCTCGCCCTTGGTCTGGTCCTCGCTCTGGGGGCCGGCTTTGCCGCTGTGGTTCTGGCGATCATGCTCGACACGGGCGTCCTCACGGCGGAAGACATTGAGCACAAGTTTAATCTGCCTCATCTGGGCTCGGTGCCGCTTTTGGCCTCGGTCGCTGATCCGCAGGATCGCGACGAGACTCCACCTGACTATATCGTCAAGAAGCCGCTCTCGAGCTTCGCCGAGGCCGTCCGCGCCATGCGCGCTTCGATCCTGTTCTCTCGCATCGGCCACACTATCCAGGTGATCAGCCTGACGTCGGCCCTGCCCTCTGAAGGCAAGACCACCACTGCGCTTTGCCTCGCCCGTGTCGCGGCCCAGGCGGGGGTTCGAGTGATCCTGGTCGACTGCGACCTGCGCCGTCGTAACGTGAACCGCCTGCTTGGCGTCGAGCCGGAAGCGGGTCTGATCGAGGTCTTGAACCGGTCGTCGACCCTTCAGGACGCCGTGCGCCTTGACGAACCCTCCGGGGCCTATGTGCTGCCCCTGGCAAAGGATAGCTTCACGCCCAAGGACGTGTTCGGCACCGCGGCGATGGATAAACTGATCGCTGATCTGAGGAAGCGCTTCGACCTCGTGATCCTGGACACGGCTCCGGTCCTGGCTGTTTCCGACACCCGTCTGATCGCGGCGCGCTCGGACGCTGTGGTGTTCCTCGCGCGTTGGAGACAGACACCGGAGAAGGCTATCTCGGCTGCGCTCAAGGTGCTGGAGCAGTCCGGTGCCCACGTCGCCGGCATCGGCATGACCCAGGTCGATATGAAGGCCCAGGCGCGTTACGGCTATGGCGACGCCGGCTACTATTACGGCGACTACAAGAAATACTATTCGGCCTGATTGATGACCGCCGAGGTTCTCGAAAGCCCCCGGCGCAAACGATCGCCCGCCTTCGGATCGAGCTCTCGTACCGAGCGTCGATTGCCGATGGGTTGGCGGGTGGGATTGCTGGCCTTGCCGGTCATCTTTTGCGTGGCCCATCTAACGTTCGGGGCGAACCAGCCGGCCGCCGCCCTTTGGTTCACCGCCATCCTGGGTCTTGCCTTGATGGTGACACTGGCCACGCCGTTGCGTCGTGGACTGTTCGATCTTGCGCCGATCTGGCCCCTCGCGGGTCTTCTTTTGGTGGTGATCGGCGTTGCCCTCTGGTCCCTGACACCCTTCACGCCCGGTGGGCCGCACCCCCTTTATGAGTGGGCCAGTACCGAGGTTGGGGCCGCGTCGATTGATCGGGGAGCGACCGTTGTAGAAATAGTGAAGCTCGTCGGCCTCGCGGCGGCCTTCGGGGTCGGAGCCTTGCAGGGGGTGAGCCGGAGCCGCGGACAGGCGACTCTGGAGGGGATCATCTGGGCAGGCGGCGTCTATGCCGCGATCTCCTTGGTGACCTTTTTGGCCGGCGTGCAGGTTGCCCAGGGCGGTGGGCGTCTGTCCGGTGGATTTTTGAGCTTCAACAGTGGGGCCACGGTGTTCGGTGTCCTCCTGGTGCTGTCGCTTGCGGTCTTCCTGCGCGCCTGGAAACGGACCGACGGGCTAGGGTTTTCGAAACGCCTGACCAGGACCGCCGTGCCTTTGTCCTGTCTGTCGCTTTGCGCCGTCTGTCTCATCCTGACCGCGTCGCGCATGGGCTTGGTCGCCACAGCAGTGGCGCTCGTTATACTGCTCCTTTGGGAGACGGCCTCGAGCCGGAAGGGGAGGCTGCCGGTCTGGATCGGGGCGCTGTTGTTGCTTGCCGTTGGAGCGGTTTTGACTTTCAGCGGAAACGACCTGCTCTGGACGCGAGTCGGCGGGATCGATGCGGATGTCGATGTCCGCGGCCAGGTTTTCACAGTTCACTGGCAAGCGTTCCTAGCCTCGCCCTTGTTCGGCTATGGGCTTGGGACCTTTGACGCCATCAACAACCAGATCATGACCAGCGAGACAGTGGGTAACCTCTGGGTCATCCGGGCGACCCACAATGTCTATCTGCAGTGGCTGGAAGAAGCCGGCATCGTCGGTTCCGTCCCCATGTTTCTGCTGGTGGGTTTGGTCCTTGTTCTATCAGTCGGCCGCGCTCTCGGCGGCAAAGGAAAGGGGCTCCAGCGAGGCTTGGTGTGCGCCAGTATGGTCGTCCTCGTTCACGGCCTGACAGATTACGCCCTTCAGGTGCCATCGATTTCTGGATTCTGGGCCTTTCTGCTCGGATTGGGCTTCGCTTTCGGACAGGGGAGGGGGTGAAGATGACGCCCCGTCCGGTTCAACAAACAGTTCACAGCGGAGAACGGCCCGATGCCCATGAGCGATCGGACGGACAATCCCTTCTGGCCGCCTGTTCCAAAAAAGCGCCCACGGTGGCCCAGGGTCTTTGTCCTCGCAACGGTCTTGGCAGCCTGCGCAGGCGTACTCCTGACAGCCTTGCTCAACGTCTGAGACCGTCTCCTCGAGAGCCCATCATCGGCATATCGGTCCTCAGTTGGTCAATGGTTCCAGTCGCAAGGGGGCATCGGACGTGAGTGCTCAGGATGCGAGTGTTGGCAGACCCGCGCCCCCTGTGTGGCGGGCTCGCCTGTCCTCTGGCCTGTCAAGGATCGTCCAGAGCCCCTGGATGCCATCGATCATTTGCGTCCTCGGCTGCCTTGCGATCCTTCTGTCGGCTGGCGGGGCGCTTCTGCACACCCGGCTGAGTGAGCTCGCGGCCCGGGTGGTCACAGAGGTCGAAGACCCGGCTGTCCAAACGGGAGCGTTGGCTCCCGACCTCGACTTCACTTTGGCTCCGGATGCGCTTCGCGAAATCTCGATGGATGAAGCGCGCGCCTTCAATGCCGCACTGCCGTTCTCTACGCTGCCGATCCTGTCCGCCCGACCCTTCATCATGCCCCCAGAGCAGCTAGCCGATTATGCCCGCGCTCTCGATTGCTTGACGGCGGCGGTCTACTACGAGGCAGCTTCTGAGACAGCCGCGGGCCAGGCGGCCGTGGCTCAGGTGGTCATCAACCGCATGCGACATCCGGCCTTCCCAAAGACCATCTGCGGCGTGGTGTTCCAGGGACAGGAGCGGACCACGGGCTGTCAGTTCAGCTTCACCTGTGACGGAGCGATGGCGCGGGTGCCCTCGGTGGCCGGATGGGCCCGTGCCCGAGCGGTTGCGGCAGCAGCACTGAACGGTGCGGTTGCCCCACAGGTGGGCATGGCGACCCACTACCATACCGATTGGGTCGCGCCTTATTGGGCTGAGCGCCTGGTGAAGATGACCCAGATCGACACCCACATCTTCTACAGGTGGACGGGAGCCTGGGGATTGCCGGGAGCCTTTACCGGTCGTCATGCGGGCACAGAGCCTGTGATCGCCAAGCTGGCCGCGATCGCGACATACGTGGAAGAACTACCGGAACCGATATTGGAGACGACGGTCGCCGACATCGATCTCACGACTCCGCTGGTTATTCCTGTTCCACCGGCGCGGGATGTTGCAGGAGATCGTGTGGCAGCGGAGATCGCAGGCGAGGCTACCCCTGCGGTCACAACGGAAGTCTCTGCACCGCAAGCACCACCGACCGTGGCCAATCCGTTGGTGCCGTCGACAGCCACTGCGTCGCAGCGGCGTTCACGACTGGCTGTACCTCGGTGAAAGTGGAGCCTGCACGAGATGAGGATGTCACACGATACGCTTAAGTCGCTTCGCAGGCGCAGCAATTATCGCTATCGTTGAAATCTGACGTTGGCCCACCGGGCGAACGTCACGGCTGTTGGGGGATCGATGCCGGAAGCAAACCGCAAGGTCGCGCTGATAACGGGAGTGACCGGTCAGGATGGTGCCTACCTGTCCCAACTGCTCCTGGAGAAGGGCTACATCGTCCACGGCATCAAGCGCCGCTCGTCATCCTTTAACACCGGACGGATCGATCATCTCTATCAGGACCCGCACGATCGTGACCGCCGCTTCGTCCTGCATTACGGAGACCTGACAGATTCAACCAATCTGATCCGCATCGTTCAGCAAACCCAGCCGGACGAGATCTATAATCTCGCAGCCCAAAGTCATGTTCAGGTGTCGTTCGACACCCCTGAGTACACGGCCAATGCCGACGCCGTTGGCACGCTTCGGCTGCTCGAAGCGGTCCGTATTCTCGGTTTGGAGGAGAAGACCCGCTTCTACCAAGCCTCGACATCGGAGCTGTACGGCCTGGTTCAGGAGGTGCCCCAGTCGGAGACCACCCCCTTCTATCCGCGCAGTCCTTACGCCGCAGCCAAGCTCTACGCCTACTGGATCGTGGTGAACTACCGCGAGGCCTATGGCATGCACGCGTCCAACGGCATCCTGTTCAACCACGAGAGCCCGCTGAGGGGCGAGACCTTCGTCACCCGTAAGGTCACTCGCGCCGCCGCGGCCATCAAGCTGGGCTTCCAGGACAAGCTGTACCTCGGAAACCTCGACGCCAAACGCGACTGGGGCCACGCCCGCGAGTACGTCCGCGGCATGTGGCTGATGCTGCAGCAGGATGAGCCCGACGACTATGTCCTGGCCACCGGCGAGACCACGATCATCCGCGACTTCGTCAGCGAGGCCTTCCGCCAGATCGGCGTCACCATGCGCTGGGAGGGCGAGGACGTCGACGAGAAGGGCGTATGCGCCGACACCGGCCGGGTCTATGTCGAGGTCGACCCGCGCTACTTCCGCCCCACCGAGGTCGACCTGCTGATCGGCGACCCGGCCAAGGCGAAGCGCAAGCTGGGCTGGGTCCACGAGACCAAATGGCAGGCCCTGTGCGCCGAAATGGTCGCCGCCGACCTGGTGACTGTCGAGCGGGAGCGCCGCCGCAATGCCGACTGAAGACGCGAGGGTCTTCGGCCTCCTATACGTCGATCCGGCCCATACAGCGCACGCCAACCTCGCTGCGTCCTCGCAGGACCCTTTGGCCGTCTATCTGGCCTGCGCGACCCTTGTCGCTCGCTCGGCCAAGGCCTGTGGTGAGAGCTTCACACTGCTGACGAACAACGCGAAGGCCCTTCTCGCCATTGCGGATGGGCTCGAAACCGAGCCAATCAATATCGAAGAGATCGAGTTCAACGTCGATGTTCCCAAGGGCATTCCGTTCTATCAGGCCCACCACAAGCTGTCGGTGCTTGAAGCCCTCTCGAAGGGCCATCTCGGCCGGCGCGCAGCTCTAGTCGACATCGACACCTTTTTCCTGAAGCCGATATCCCAGCAAATGCCTGCAGCCGGTGTCGTCGCCTATGATATCACGCAGTTCGTCCCCGCTTCGTATACGGCGTCACTGGATACATTGATTGGCGAAGGCAGGGGCCGTCGCTGGTATGGGGGCGAGTTTATCGCCGGGAGCACCTCGGATTTCTCGCAACTCTGGGACGCCATCCGCAGTCTGCTGCCTCGTTACTTTAGCCAGGTGCGGGATTATCCCCACATCGGGGACGAGACTATCGTGTCGGCGGCGCTGAACCGCCTTGCGGAGCAATGGGGGAGCGTTGCGGACGCCGGGTCATGCCAGCTCATCGGCAGATGGTGGAGTAGTCGGACCGAGGCCGCATACCCCCCCCTCGCATCATTTCGGGACACGGCCGTTCTGCACCTACCCTCCGACAAGCCGATCCTCGCTCAGTTGGGAAAAGACTGGAACGGGCGTAGCAGCCTCTATGCTGACTATCGGGGAGCAGTCGCCGCACGAGTTCGCCTAAGGCAGGCCGCGAACGGCATCCTGAATGCAATCAAGCGGCAAAACCTATGCGCCCCTCGAATGGGGGGCTAGCCGGAGCGGAAATGTTTCAGAGAATCAAGCACGCTATAATGACGGCTTTAGTTGCTCTTGGACTTGAGCGAGTCGTAGTCGCATACTGGAAGCTGAAGGGAGACCCGACTTCTCAATTCGAGGGAAGGGACCTGAAAGACGTCTTCCAAAGGATCTATGACGACGGGATATGGATGGGGAACTCGGAAACCGAGACGAGTTCTGGAAAGGGATCATCACTCACCGGAACCGCCTCGGTGCGAGATGCATTGCCAAAGACCTTAGCTGCCCTGGGCGTCAAAAGAATGGTTGATATTGGCTGCGGTGATTTCAACTGGATGAAATCCGTTGATCTGCGTGGCATCCAATACATCGGAGTTGACGCTGCAGAGTCCGTCATAAAGCGAAATATAGATATCCATAGCGGCATCAATGTGCAGTTTTTGATGGCCGACGCCACAAAGGAAAATCTACCGGCTGCTGATTTTGCTCTATGCCGAGAAGTTGTATTTCACCTATCTTATAGGGATGGACTAGCGCTGTTTGCGAATTTGAAAAAGCACAGCGTGAAATTCGTCGCCTGTACAACAGACCCTTCGCTACCATACAACAGCGATATTCCTTCCGGGGCCTGGCGCGACATCAATCTGAGCAGGCGGCCATATCGCTTCCCGGATCCGATTCTTGTGATCCCGGACGGGCAACCGGACAACCCCAACCGAATTCTCGGCATTTGGACTGTAGCGGATCTCCCGGTCTAGGGCATGGATATCCAGCTCCCCCCCGTCCTCTTTCCCCTCGCCGGCAAGCGGGTCTGGGTCGCCGGGCACAACGGCATGGTCGGCTCGGCCATCGTCCGGCGTCTGGCGTTCGAGGCATGCGAGATCCTGACCGCCACCCGGGCCGAGGTCGATCTGAAGGACCCGGCCGCCGTGCGCGCCTTCGTCGGCGACACGAAGCCCGACGCCATCTTCATGGCGGCGGCAAGGGTCGGCGGCATCCTGGCCAACGACACCCGGCCGGCCGACTTTCTCTATGACAACCTGATGATTGCGGCCAACGTCACCGAGGCGGCGAACCATCACGACGTGGCCAAGCTACTGTTCCTCGGCTCCAGCTGCATCTATCCGAAGGAGGCGCCCCAGCCGATCCCGGAGTCTGCCCTGCTGACCGGCCCGCTGGAGCCCACCAACGAATGGTACGCCGTGGCCAAGATCGCCGGCATCAAGCTGGCCCAAGCCTACCGCAAGCAGCACGGCCGCGACTACATCAGCGCCATGCCGACCAACCTGTACGGCCCCGGCGACAATTTCGACCTGCAGACCAGCCACGTCCTGCCCGCCCTGATCCGCAAGGCGCATGAGGCGAAGGCGGCCGGTGCCGACCACATCACGATCTGGGGCACCGGCACCCCCAGGCGCGAGTTCCTACACGCCGACGACTGCGCCGACGCCTGCGTCTTCCTCATTCAACGCTATTCGGGCCACGAGCACGTCAACGTCGGCTCGGGCGAGGACATCGCCATCCTCGACCTGGCCCGGCTGGTGTGCGAGGTCGTGGGTTTCACGGGCGAAATCCGCACCGACCCGAGCAAGCCAGATGGCACGATGCGCAAGCTGATGAGCGGCGAGACGCTGAAGGGGATGGGCTGGACCCCGCGGGTGGGGCTGCGCGAGGGCGTGGCGGCCGCCTATGCGTGGTTCGCAGAGTCACATTGACCATGTGCGCCTCCCTGTCGCGTCGAGTGGACAACCCATCGGACGCTGCCATCAAATCGGCACGCGCTGCCATAGTCTTTGGGGGTAATTCGGCATGGATTTTCTTGAAAGAATTTCCGGATAATCGCAATGAAGACTAGCTCAAGAGTGCCCCATCGAACGGTTGGCTCGACCACTCTTTCAGCCCGAGCAAACGCGGTCGCATTTTCTGGCGCCGCAGTGATTTCATTTGCCTTTTCAATGGCCATGTCCGCCCAAGCGGATCATTATGAACTTGCGATTATCACCCTAAGCCTAGCATTGGCCGTGTCGTGCGGATGCTTGGTTAACGCCGTGCGCTCCTCGAGCCAAAATCCAGTAGCAATTATGGCCTGGATATACGTTGTTTTTCTATTCATAATGCCCGGCCTTATCCACCTCAACATCGATAAGTTTCCATTTTTCAGTAAGAGTTACTCTGAACAAACCGCTCTCACTGGATCTCTTTTGGTACTATTGTTCGTGACGTTGTTCGGGGCCTCTTCGAAAAGCGGCCCCCTCGCTCAATCACCGTCTAAAAGAATGCACGGCGACCACAATCTCTTTTTGACGCTGGCAGTGATAGGGACGCTTTGCGCGATCGCCGTTATCGGCGTTTTCCTGATCGGAACCCCTGTATTCACCAGACGGATTGCGGCAATAAACGAAGCCAGAGGCTCTGGACCTGTGTTTCTGACCCTTTTGGCAGTCACAAAGGCTTCCGGATTTATAGCCTTTGCCATCGCGGTTATCATGATCAAGAAGCGCTTTTCTTATATAAACGTAATTATACTCTGTATAACCGGAAGCATTTTTGTTTTTGTTAACAACCCGCTAGCTACGGCAAGATTTGTTTTTGCCGGATATATGATAGCTCTTGCATTTATTGCGATTCGGCCAACAGTCCTTGTAAAGACATATCTCGTACTTGCGGCTGGAATAATGCAGGTAACAGTATTTCCGTTTTGGGATCACTTGGCTAGAGGCCAACGCGGCTCTGAATTCAACTTTTCGCCCGTGAACTATCTTTCAAACACTGGAGATTTTGATGGATTTCAGTCAACATTGAATGTTGTTGACATGGTGGCGGAACAAGGTCTTGAGTTCGGTAAACAGCTGGCATCGGCATTTCTATTTTTTGTACCAAGAGAGTTTCTGGAGTGGAAAAGTCGAGGGACCGGCGTTGATGCCGCAGCCCATGCGGGATACACATTTACAAACATTTCTGCACCAGCGCCTGCCGAATTCTATGTCGATTTTGGCTTTCTCGGATTAGCGATTTTATCGGTCGTCGCAGGTCGAACTGTTGCAGCGTTTGACCGTGCTTACATGCAGGCGGGATTTGAGAAGGATGTGTATTCCATTCTCATTCCCGTCGTAGCAGCGGGATACATCGCGATTGTTATGCGCGGCTCACTCGTTGCGGTGCTCGGGCCTGTTTGTATATCCTTGGCAATGGCAGCGATATGTGCGGCGATCATTGGCCGCGGACGGAGATTGTGAGTGTTTGCACTCATGATTTTCGTGCCATCCTTCTGAAGCTCGTTTTGTTTGGTTCGGGCGTTCAAGGTAGTTTTTCGTACGAGTTTTGACCGTAGGTTGCTGCATTTCTGGTGTGCCTCAACCTTGGTCCACTCGCGTTTCTGCACGGGCGTTGGGACTTTCGGGATGATCCGTGTTGGCTAAGATCAAGCTGGCCGTTATCGGCCACATGACGACCTTGGGCACCGGCGCCCCTGGCGCGAGCTCCCACGCGCCAACCCCTAGGCCTAGATCGTGCAGTGTTAGCCAAGCTACGCCCGCGTTAACGTCGACTTGGGCGAATACATCTCCATACTCACCCAAGCGAAAATGGGGTTTGCGGCCGTGGGCTCCCCGGGCGAGATCGGAGCAGACCCCTCCTAACCGGCGGACGCCATGTGCAAGCGGATAAGCGACCAAACGCTGAAGTGCATGGCGTGGACGCTGCAGGTCGTGCCACGTGAGGCGGCGGCAACAGTTAATGGGACGAGGATCGAGGCGCGCCACCAATGATGAAGTGGGGTGGTCTGCAAACCCAAACCGGCAGAAGAGTCGTTCTGGGGATCGGCGCCAACGCCATCGGCAAGGCTTGGGTTGCGATCATTCAGCTCGTGTCAATACCGGTTCTGGCCGAGGCTTGGGGCGCGGAACGGTTCGGCCTCTGGCTGATGATCATGACCGTACCGACCTACATCGCCCTGACCTCTACAGGCTTCAATGCTGTCGCCGGGGTCGACATCGCCCGAAGTCACCTTCAGGGGCGGATCGCAGACTGTCAGCGGACGTACCAAAGCGTTTGGGTCCTGATCTCGGCGATAACCGGAACCGTCGTATTGCTCGGCCTCTTCGCCCGTGTCGCACTTGCGGCTGCTGGGGGGGGGCATTGGGGGTTCGGAGCTTCGGAAGCGGCGGACACCGCAACAATCATCCTCGTCTATGCTTTCCTGGTGATCCAGAGCAGCATGGTGCTCGCTGTCTACCGCGGCGTGTCCCGTTACGCCGAAGGTACGCTGCTGTTCGATCTGATCGGCCTCGCCGAGGGACTGGCCGCAATCGCGGTAGCGGCGCTGGGCGGATCGCTTGTCGAGGCGGCAATTGCGATGACGCTGGTCCGCCTATTTGGTATGCTAGTTTTGCATGTGCTGATCGTGCAGCGGGAACCTTGGGCGCATGCGCGCCTCTCGGCCGCCAGCCGGGCGGAAATCCGTCGCCTTCTGCAGCCGGCGCTGGGCGCACTTAGTATCGCAGCGGCGAATGCCTTGGCGCTGCAAGGGGTCGTGGTCACCATTGGGCTAGCACTTGGCCCTGCGGCTGCGGCGGCTTTCGCCAGCGCGCGAACCGTGGCGCGCTTACCATTGCAACTGGCCGATCTGGTTGGGCGGGCAGTTCAACCCGAAATGGCGCGAGCATGGTTCGCGCCCGCACCCCAGAAGTTCTGGGCCCTTGGCCTCTCTGGCCTTGCGTTTTCGGCGATTGCGACGCTTCCCTTTGCTGTTTTTTCGATATTCTTTGGCGACGCGTTGATCGAAAGATTGTCAAATGGACACATCGAGTATGATGAAGGTCTATTCGCGCTGTTGTCATTTGTTGTTTTTGCTCAAGGCATATCTAATTCAATTTCACATATGATTTCCTCTCAAATGAGGCAGAATGAAGTAGGTTTATACGTTCTATTGATTGCAGCGCTTTGCACGATATCGCCTGTTATTGTAAACGGGCTTGGTTACGGGCAGTCGGAAGTAGCAATATGCCTGCTGATTTTTGAAGTCGCTGCAATATTCATTGCATCGAGGACAGTGCTGAGTGGAAATGCGTCTTATGCGTCGATGCCTTCAGATCAGAGTCGAGGCGAGATGAAAGCGGCGCAGGGTGATCAGGAACAGTTACCCAGATGAATCGCTCAATAGTCTTCGTGTGGGAAAACTTCGGCCCCCTTCACGCGGCCCGGGCCGAAGCGGTGGCGCTTGCCTTGGGGCACCGGGTGGTCGGGATTGAACTGTTCGGCCGCTCCCGGGTCTACGACTGGGAGACGGCCGACCCGACGGGCTTCGAGAAGATCACCCTGCGGCGCGACGCGGGGGCCGGCGGCGGGCTGCTGTGGCCGCTGCTGCGGGCGTTGGCGCGGATCCGCCCGGCGGCGGTGTTCTTCTGCCACTACGAACGGCCTGACGTCATGCTGACGGCCTCGGTGTGCCGCCTG
>JADCBH010000095.1 GCA_020253595.1 Brevundimonas sp. | reverse complement strand
GGTCGCTCGGTCTATTCGAAGCTGCTGAATCTCTGCGTCTGGTCGAAGGATTCGGCTGGAATGGGGACCTTCTATCGGAGCCAGCATGAGCTGGTGTTCGTCTGGAAGGTCGGGGAAGCCGCGCACCTGAACAATGTCGAGCTGGGCGCGAACGGACGATACCGGACCAATGTCTGGAACTGCCGCGGGGTGAGGAAGACCGGACAGCAGTCCGAGCTGGAGCTACACCCGACCGTCAAGCCGGTGCCTTTGATCCTTGATGCAATTAAGGACGCCTCGAAGCGCGGCGAGATCGTGCTGGACTGCTTCGGAGGATCTGGCTCGACGTTGATTGCCTGCGAGCGCGCGAAGCGGAAGGCCAGGCTGATCGAATACGAGCCGAAGTACTGCGAGGTGACGATCTGGCGGTGGGAGACGCAGACGGGAAAGAAGGCCGTGCTCGCCGAAACCGGTGAGACCTACGCCGAGGTCCAGGCGCGTCGGAACGCCGAGATGGATGCTCTCGCAGACGCGGCGCTTGAGCTGGAGGCGGCGTAATGGCGGAGCGCAACGATAAGGGCCAGTTCGAAAAGGGGCACACCGGCAATCCGTTAGGACGGGGAGCGAGGAGGCAGCGGCGGCACCGGCTGCCAGTTTCCAACCGACTGACCGCGTTCGAGGTCGCCGAGATGCCCATCGAAATGAAGGGACGGGACGGCGAAAACGAAGTGACGACCTACTACCGTGGGGTTCTGATCGCGATGGCGCGCAAGGGGATGGCCGGACACGCGCCTTCCCAACGTGCATTTCTTGAGCAGGTCGATCGCGCAGCAGCAGCCTATGGCGACAGTCACGCACTGATCCAGTTCCTCTTCCGCGAAACCGCCCGGCTGGAGACACTCGTTGACCAGTACGAGGCAAAGGCCGTGACGCGGCGGACCGGTGTCCTGGAAGTCTCGCAGGAGGAATGGGACCGTCGGCCGGCGGAGCTGAACGAGAGGTGGGAGAAGCGCAAGCAGATCGGCTTCACGTGATCTGTGAGCGAAGCTGTGCCGAGAGGTTAGCGTAGGCTTCGCAGAACCAGCGGTGATCGTCCGGGGCGGAAGCCTCGAGGCCCGCAAACCTGAGGCGGCGGTGTTCAATGAACATGCCCGCCCATAGGTCAGAGGCGAGCAGGTCGGGTTGGTCCAGGCCAGGCCTCGGCCCCGCGAGCGCGCCTTGGATCATGTCCGGCTCGGTCAGGCCCGCCAGGGCGTACCCGTCGACCAGGTGGGTGAAGCGGACCATGTCGTCCGGATCGAGTTGGTCCGGCAGGGCGTCGAAGTGGCCGAGGCGTATGAGCCGCAGCCAGGCGGGCGAAGCCGTCTGTGGGGCCGGCTGGCAGGCGAGGTGAAGCCTGAGCCGGTGGATGTCCCGGGCGTGCTCGTCGCCGAACAGGCGCGCGAGCAGCTGTTCCATGGTGTCGACCGCGGTGAACTGTGATCTCGCCAGCTGTCGCAGCCCCGGCCGCTCGGCCTTCACCCCCAGGCTGTCAGCCTTGGTGTGGCGCACGGGCCGATCGCCGAGCGGCGGAAGGGGCTGACCGGGCGCGCCGCCGAACCAGCGGTAGCCCGTGGTCGTGAACCTCTCGGGATCGATCAGCATCCACACCACGCAGCCGGATGGCTTCGACGCCAGTTCCATGTTGATGTCGACATGGGCCCGCTTGCCGTCGGCCCGCATCGCCTTCAGCTGGACATGGCGAAGAACGCCGTCGGCCTCGAGCACCAGATCATAGCCTGCGCCGTCGTACTCCGCCCGCAGCACCTCGCAGCGTCGACCAGCGCCAAGGAGGGCCCGGGTCAGATCGCCGAGGAACAGATGCTCGAACACTTTCTCGCGCAGTACCGAGGCATGCGGCGACCAGGGATCGAAGGAGGGCAGGAGCATGTGAACACTATTCGTCTCGACTGGCCCCATCAGCCATCGAATGCGGGCGACATCAACCGAGAATGAGATGAGTGGACTGTAGATGATCAGGCTGCGCCCGACGCCTTCTCGGCGCGATGGAGATCACAAGGAGACTGGCCGAACGGGTGCGCGCCCTGCGCCGCGAGAAGGGCTGGTCGCAGGAGGAACTGGCGCACCGTGCGGGTCTGCACCGGACGTTCATTAGCCAAGTGGAGCGGGCGGCGAAGAACACCACGGTCGGCTCCACCGAGAAGATCGCGACGGCCCTGGGCGTCAGGATGGGCGATCTTCTCGACTAGAGTCCCGATGCCCGTGGCGTGGTGCCGGAACGCATGGCGTGGTGTCGGGACGGAGGTCCCATGATCCATCCCGAAGTCGCAGACGAGGCCCTCGGCCTGTTCCTGATGCTGGTCGCAGACCTGGGCGAGGCGGTCGTGCGCAATCGACGGGCATCCGCAGAATAACCGCGGGGCCCGCTGGACTTCGCCTCCGAACGGAGCGTGTTGGGGGAGCCGGGGCGGAGAACGCCCGGCGCGCTCCGAAGGCCCGCGGCCGCCGGGGCTTCAGGTCATGCGGCCGATCCTGGCCGTGATCCGGAGCCTCCACATGACCGACCTCACTCTCTCCTCCGCGCAACGCATCCTGCTGCAGCGTGTCGCCGCCGCCGGACCCGACGGCTTCGAGATCGCGCCCCGCGCCCGGGCCAGCGCCGGCATCCTTGTGGGGCATGGCCTGCTAGATGGAGACAACGATGTCTATCGGGCTACCCCGGGCGGCCGGGCGGCGCTCGGGCTGTCCGAACAGCCGGAGCCCGCGGCAGCTCAGGAACCACAGCCGCCCCAAGCCGACCCTCCCGAGCCGGCGGGCAGCCGCGCGCCCCGCGCGGGCACCAAGGCCGCCCAGGTGGTGGCCATGCTCAGCAAGGCCGAGGGCGCGACCGTCTGCCAGATTTCCGAGGCTACCGGCTGGCTGCCGCACTCGGTGCGGGGCTTCCTCGCCGGTGCGTTGATGAAGACCCACGGCATGGCCACGGTCTCCAAGCCGGCCGAGGGCGGGCGGATCTACCGTCTCGCGACCGGAGGTGCCGAGTGACCCCTGACGAGGCGGCACGATCGCTGGAAGGCCTGTCGCTGCAGGATCTGCGGAAGGCCTGGCGGCAACAGGGCTTCGGCGCGCCGCCGAAGCTGCGGGCTCCGGATCTGCTTAGGCGCTGCCTCGCCTGGCGGATCCAGACGCGGGCCTATGGCGGCATCTCTTCGGCACTGCGTCGCCGGCTGCGGGGCGAGGGGCGACTGGGCGACGGCCTTGAGACCGGGGCCCGCATCGTCCGGGAATGGGCGGGCGTCCGCCATGAGGTCGAGGTGATGGAGGGCGGCGGCTATCTCTACGCCGGCCGGAGGTGGACCTCGCTCTCTCCCATCGCCTTCGAGATCACCGGAACGAAGTGGAACGGGCCAGCCTTCTTCGGCCTCCGCCAGAAAGGCCGGGCATGACCGGAAAACCGCTCCGCTGCGCCACTTATACGCGCAAGAGCTCGGACGAAGGGCTGGACCAGAGCTTCAACTCGCTCGACGCCCAGCGCGAGGCCTGCGCCGCCTACATCGCCTCGCAGAAGGGCGAAGGGTGGCTCGGGCTTACCGCCCGCTACGACGATGGCGGCTTCTCGGGCGGCAACATGGATCGCCCGGGTCTGACCCGGCTGCTGGCGGACATCGAGGCCGGCCGCATCGACGTGGTCGTGGTCTATAAGGTCGATCGCCTGACCCGGTCGCTGTCCGACTTCGCCCGCATCGTCGATCGCTTCGACAGGCGCGGCGTCAGCTTCGTCTCGGTGACCCAGGCCTTCAACACCACCACGTCCATGGGCCGGCTGACCCTAAACGTGCTCCTGTCCTTCGCCCAGTTCGAGCGGGAGGTCACGAGCGAGCGCATCCGCGACAAGCTGGCCGCCTCGAAGAAGAAGGGAATGTGGATGGGGGGCCTCGCACCCCTCGGCTATGTGGGTCACGAGCGAACGCTGAAGATCGTCCCCGGCGAGGCCGGGACGGTCCGCTGGTGTTTTGCGCGCTACTTGGAGCTGGGCTCGGTCCATGCGCTCCAGCGCGAGCTCAAAGACAGAGGGGTCGTGTCCCGGGTCCGCGTCTCGGGGAAAGGTCGCACCACCGGCGGCAATCCGCTGGGGCGGGGCCAGCTGTTCCATCTCCTTAAGAACCGGCTCTACGTCGGCGAGATCGTTCATCGCGGTCAGGCGTGGCCGGGGTTGCATGAGGCGATCGTCGATCGGGAGACGTTCGACGCGGTGCAGGCGCTGCTCGCCAGCAACATCACGCCCCGTAAGGTGCTCGCGAGGCAGTCACCGGCCACCCTGGTCGGGCTGATCCGGGATGCCACGGGCGGGCTGATGAGCCCGGTCACGGCACGCAAGGATGGCAAGGTCTGGCGTTACTACGTCTCCAGCAAGCTGCAGCGCGGCGCAGGGGTCGCCATGCCGCCGGACGGCCTGAAGCGCGTCGCTGCGGTTCCGGTAGAAGAGATGGTCGCGGACGCCCTCCGGGAGCTGATCGGAGATCCGAATGCGTCATGGGAGCGGATGCGGGAGCTGATCAGCAAGGTCACCGTCCACACCGATCGGATGGCGCTCGCGCTCACACTCGAAGCTCGCGCCTGCGCCATCAGGGACGTGCCGCCGCCTGCCGCGGACGGATCGGTGACCCTGGTCGTGCCGGCACGCCTGCAACTGAAGGCCGGCCGGGTCTGGCTGGAGGCGGGCGCGTATGGCCGCACCGACCGGCGGCGGATCGATCGGACGCTGGTGGCAGGCCTGCGACGAGCCCATCGCGAGCTGGTGAAGGTGGGCATCCATCCGTCCGGCGGAGCGCGAGCCTGGCTGGACTGCCGTGGGATCGACGATCGCTACATCCGCAGGCTTGCGACCCTGGCTTTCCTCGCGCCCGATATCCAGACCGCGATCCTCGAGGGGCGACAGCCTGTCGGCCTCACCCTTCAGTCTCTCATTGAAATGCCGCTGCCCCTCTCATGGGAAGATCAGCGCATCGCGATCGGCATCACGGCCTGATCCAGGGCGAAACACGTCCTGATCGACTGCAAAACAGGCCCTGAAACCTAGCGAAACAGGCCCTGTTCCAAGCCTGATAATCTGCGCCCTCGCTGGCGGTCCCGAGGGCGAAGAAGGCCCGCTACGCGGACGTTTGCGGGCCAATGACCTTGAAGACGGCCCCTCGTCAAGCTCGCAGGAATCGACGGAACAGGTGGAACAGGCATTCGGGCCAAACCGGGTGCGGCGCAAGGCGGCCAGAGAGACCCATCGGGAAAGACGCTGGAATGCGCTCATATGGGCGGAAGGAGCCGCAGCTGCGCCGGAAGCTCCGCCAACGGGCCCGGCAACAGGGCGTCTGAGCGGGGCTCAGCTGTCCGAGACGGCTAGGCCAAGACGGTGGCGGTGCGGCCAGTCCAATGCGAAATTGTCTCCGGAAAACGCAGCCTGGGCAGGGGATTCGAACCTAGGCGGCGAGCATTCGCCACTCAGCCACTGCAGCTGAGCGTCGGGCCTTGTGTCTGTGCAGTTCTCACCCTGTACTGGTGGTCGAGCTCCGGCCTGTTTTTCTGCTGCCAGCCCCTTCGTTTCCGGTGACGTCCGGAGGCTGCAGCCGTCTGGTCACGTCCCGCGCCTGAGCGAGCCTTTCCGTCAGGATCGGTAAACGGTTCCAGCTTTCAGCGAAGGCAAGAACATACGACATCTGAGCGAAGACAGCCCCCGGGGTCGCGTCCGGATGAGCGATCAGAAGCAGCGCGCCGAGAATGAGGCCCAGAAGCAAGAGCCAGTTGATCGCGTAGATGCCGATCTCTGCATCAGAGCGGGCGATGCGCAGCCTTCGCCATGCGTCGAGGTGTGTTCGAACGACAGTGACGTCCTTTGAGCGGAGGATGTCGAGATCCTGCTCCGTGCGATCATTGAGGAGACGGTTGAGGCGCTCGACCTGGCGGGCGTAGAGCCGGTCAAGTCCCAGGAGCACCAAGGCCACGGCGAGCGCCGCAGCGCCAACTCGCCAGTCATACCAGATCGAGATGCCGAGGGACCCGAGTCCGGCCACAACGGCCGATAGCCCCTCTGGCACGCTGCGTTCGTACGTCTGCACGAGCTCGTGTACCTGGCGCACCCGCGCCACCCTGATCCCCGCTGGAGCGGGGCCCAAAGCATTTTCCTCCGCCAGACGGCGCTCGGCGGCGGCGAACACCCGGGTGTCGTAGAGGCGTCGCAGAGCGCCGGAGATCAGGATCACGCTGACCCCGCCAGCGAGCAAGAACAGCCCAGAACGGTCGCCATTCAGCAGTCGGTCGACCGTTACGCCAATCAGAGCCGGCAGGGTCAGAAGCGCGACCTCCTCGACGATCAGGAGGACGTAGGCCAGCGTCACCCGACCGCGCTCGGGGCGGAATGGCATCATGCGCCGGTCGCCAGCGGCGCGGCGGAGTCCGATCCGGCCTCCGGTCGCCAGCCCGCGCCCAGCGCGAGGTGGGCCTGGGCCCAGGCGTCGCGTTCTGCCGCGTCGGCATTGGCGAGGGCGAGCTCCGTCGAGAGCAGGGCAGCCTCGGCGAGCGCGAGGTCAAGCGGTGTGGCCGCTCCGGCCCGTGCGCGCGCGCGCGCGACGTCAGCCTCGACGCGGGCGTGATCTGCGGCGGCGCGCATGGCGCGCGCGCTCGCCCGGGCCGTGCGCCAGGCATCGAAGGCACCATCGGCCTCTTCCAGAGCGACCAGGATCGCCTGACCCCACGCGGCGGTCGCGGCTTCGGCCTCGGCCTCGGCGGCCCGCACGCCGGCCCGGATCCTGCGGAGATTGAACAAACCCCAGCTAACCGACGGACCGATCGAGAAGCGGAGCGCCCCGGGCTGGTCCAGGTCGCGGGGGGCCGCCGTCCGCCCGGCTGCGGCGCCGAGGGACAGGCTGGGGTACAGCGCCGCCCGCGCCACCCCTGCACGCTCGAAGGTTGCGATGACCCTGAGCTCTGCGGCCTGAACGTCGGGCCGCTGCCGCAGCATGTCGGCGGGGGCCGGCGCAATGAGGTCGTCGGGCGTCGCCGCCCGGCCGGTCAGAGGCGCAGTAGCCCTGCTGAAGTCCACGGGGTCCCGTCCTGTCAGCACGGCGATGCGGCGCAGGGCGTTGTTCCGGGTCAGGGCGATGGTCGGGCGTTCCGCCGCTGACTCGGCGCTCAGGCGACGCAGGGCGGCCACCTCGGCCTCTGTCGCTGCACCATGCGCCTGCCGGCGGACCATCAGGGCGACCGAAGCCTCAAGCGCGGTGCGGCGACGATCCGCGAGCTGGTCGAGGTCGTTCGCCCGGCCGAGATCGAGCCACGCCCTGACCACCTGCGCCGCCACAGCCGCTTCGATCTGCCGACGTTGCCACAGAGCAATGCCGGCGTCGGCTTCGGCGGCGCGGGTCGCGGCAGCCAGACCACCGGCGAGGTCCAGTTCCCAACTCAGCTCCGCAGCCAGAAAGCCCAGTGTCTGGTTCTCGAACCGGTCCGGCGTCCCGAATACGGGCGGTTGCGACAGGGCAGCCTCACGGCTCCGCTGCAGCCCGGTTGAGACACCTCCCTGCGGTTCCCGAAGCGTCCTGGCCTCGCCGGCCAGGGCGCGCGCCGCCCGCAGGTTGGCCTCGGCAGCGAGGACGTCGCGGTTGGCGGCCAGCGCCTCCACCACCAGCTGGTCCAGTTCCTCGGACTGAAAGGCCGCCCACCAGTCCAGCCGCATCTGCTGACCCGGGGGAGGTGGCGCGCCGGCGGACCAGGCGGCCGGCGGCGTCGTGGGAAGGGGGGGCGTGACCGCTGGTGTAGTCGCGCAGCCGGCGAGCAGGGCGCCGAGGAGGAGGGGGGCAAGACGGGGCATGATTCCGGGCTCGATCAAACGGCCGTCGGGGCCTGCCGTTCGCGGAACAGCAAGGCGTACAGCGCCGGGATAAGGACAAGGGTGATGAGGGTGCCGAGCGCAAGGCCGCCAATCATGGCGGCCGCCATGGGCCGCCATAGGTCGCCGGCGAACAGGTAAAGCGGCAGCAGACCCATGATGCAGGTCAGCTTAGTCATGACGATCGGGCGCAGGCGGACGGCGGCAGCGGAGGCGACGGCTTCCTTCAGGGGAACGCCTGGCTGACGTTCCTCCTGAATCCGTTCCAGAAGCAGCACCGCATTGTTCACGATGATACCGGCAAGTGCGAGCAGGCCGAGCGTGGCCGTGAAGCTGAACGGTTGCCCCGTGATCTTGAGGCCCACCGATGCGCCGATCAGGACGAAGGGGATGGACGCCATGATGATGGAGGTCTTCCGGACAGAGCCGAACTGCCAGAGGAACAGTCCGGCCATGCCCAGCAGGGCGAGCGGGAAGTAGCGCTCGATCCCGGCGTTGGAGGTCGCGCTTTCCTCGATTTCGCCCCCCAGTTCGAGCCGGTGTCCAGGTGCCAGATTGAGGCCATCGATCGTTTCGTGGACGCGATCAACGAGCTCCTGCGACGCCAATTCTGGATGGCGGCCGCTGACGGTTATCAGTGGACTTGCATTGCGCCGCATCAAGACACTCGGCTGCGACGCCAGTCGGATGGAGGCGATCTGGCCGAGAGTGACGCTGCCAGCCTCACCGAACACCGGAAGGGACTCGAGGCGTTCGGTCAAGGTGCGATCTGGCTCCGATCCCCTGAGGACGACGGGCACGAGGACGTCTCCCTGCCGCAGGACCGAGACCGGCATGCCGGAGGTCGCAGACTCAAGGGAACGCGCGACCGCTTCCGACGACACGCCCGCAGCGAGGGCGCGAGGCTGGTTGATGTCCACCACCAGCCGAACGATGCGACCTTCGGCGTCGTCCCGGACGTCCTGGATAGCCGGAACGGCGGCGAGGGCCTGCTTGAGTTCACCAGCCGCGCGCTCCAGCTCTCGACGATCCGGTCCGACAAGACGGAAGACGGCGGTTCCTGCTTCTGAAACCCCTAGCGAGAAACGCTTGGGTTCGATCCGCGCATCCGGAAAACGCTGTTCGAGTTCCCGCCTCAGCCGCATCACCACGGCATCCGCATCAGCCTTGGCGTCGAGGTTTACGACGGCGTAGGCGCGATGCGGTGCGGGCAGAGGAGGGTTGAGGCCCAGAATGAACCGCGGGCCGCCATCATTGATGTAGACGGCGTTGTCCTCGAGCTCCGGGAACAGGCGCTCGTCGGCGAGCAGGGCCGAGACCTCGGTGGCAAGCCTAGAGGTGGCGCGGGTGGAGGCACCAGGGGCCAGCTCGATCGGAATCTGCAGCTGCGGTCTGGCTGACGCCGAGAGCAGCTGTGGAGGGATGGTGCTGAGCAGCGCCAGTGCCGCCAGAAGCAGGCCCGCCATACTGGTTGCTACAATCAGTGGCCGGTCGACGATCAAGCGAACCCGACCAGCATACCAGTCGCGAACCTTGCCCAGCCAGCCGGCCTTGTCGTGGGCTGGGTCGTGCGCGCCCGCGTACTTCATGGCCATCAGGGGAGTTACCGTCAGGGCCAGGAACAGGGACAGCATGAGCGTGATCGCCAGAACGATGGCGAGGCTGCGCATGTATTCGGCCGTATCGCTGTTTCCTGCGGCGAGAGGGGCGAAGGCAAGGATGATCGCGAGACTGGAGGTCAGGAGCGGAGCCGCCATCGTGCGCCCTGCCTCGATGGCCGCTTCCTGGGGTGCCTCGACCAGGCTCAGGCGACGCTGGT
>JADCBH010000094.1 GCA_020253595.1 Brevundimonas sp. | reverse complement strand
GGAAGTAGGCCACGGCCATCATCCCCGACATCAGGAAGGCGACCGGCCGGGTGAACAGCCCGAGGATCAGCAGGACGCCCCCGACCAGTTCGAGGACGCCACCGATGCCGATCTGGCTCATCAGTTCGAACGGTCCGCGCGCAGGGGCCGGAAAGCTGAAGACCTTTTGCGTCCCGTGCTGCAGGAACATCA
The DNA here is from genome assembly GCA_020253595.1 of Brevundimonas sp. GTDB lineage: Bacteria > Pseudomonadota > Alphaproteobacteria > Caulobacterales > Caulobacteraceae > Brevundimonas. The sequence continues at coordinate 2,609 of JADCBH010000094.1, read as the reverse complement.
GGCCCGAGACAATGCGCAGGCCCGACAGAGCCAGCGGGCGGTGACGCTCAAGTGAGTCAAACATGGTTCTCTCCGTGTGAGGGACGAACCGCGCAACAGTCTCGGTGTCAGATCAAGCGGCCTCGGTCAGGCCGCCTTGTCCATTTCGACGAGGGACTGGATCGCGACATAGTCCGTCTTGCCGGTCCCCAGGACGGGCAGATCGGTGACGCGAACGATCTTCTTCGGGATCGCCAGCTCGGGAGCCCCGTGCTCACGCGCCCATTCCGCCAGACGGCTGACATCGGCGTCGCCCCTGTCCGTGACCAAAACGAGCTTCTCGCCCTTCTTGGAATCGGCGACTGCGACGACCGCATGGCGCGCTTCCGGATAGACGGCGGCGACCAGGCCCTCGACAGCCGACAGGGACACCATCTCCCCACCGATCTTGGCGAAGCGCTTCACCCGCCCGAGGATGGCGATGTAGCCCTCCTCATCGATCTCCACGATGTCGCCCGTGTCGTGCCAGCCATCCGGCACGGGCTCAATCCGATCAGGATCGTCCGGCGACATGTAGCCGGCCATCACATTGGGCCCGCGCAGGAACAGTCGGCCGCCCTCGGTGATGCCCTCGACTTTCTCGACCCGCGCCTCCATGCCGGGCAGCAGTTGCCCGACGGAGCCCGGACGGTTGCGGTCCGGATGGTTCACGGCCACGACAGGCGCGGCCTCGGTGGCTCCATAGCCTTCCAGCAGCTTCACGCCGCCGAACTTGGTGTTGAACAGGTGATGGGTCTCGTCACGAACCCGTTCCGCCCCTGCCACGACGAACTGCAGGGTCCGGAAGTCGTCGGGGGACGCGACACGCGCCCACTGGTTCAGGAACGTGTCGGTCGCGAACAGCAGCGAGGCATTCACCTCGGCCAGCAGTGACACGATCTGCTTGGCATGAAGCGGCGAGGGATACTGAAAGGCCTTCAGGCCGTTCAGCAGCGGCAGGACCACGCCTCCCGTCAAACCGAAGCAGTGGAACGTCGGCAGCGGGTTGAACATGATCCAGTTCGGATCCAGCGGGATGTGCGTCATGACCTGACGCGAGTTGGCGACCAGGTTCTTCTGGGTCAGCACGACACCCTTCGGGGCACCGAAACTGCCGGACGTGAACAGGATCACGCCGGGGTCGCTGGGCTTGGTCTTCACGCGGAACTGACTGGGAATCATGCCAGCCATCAGGCCGAACAGCTTGTCCTGGAGGCCAATCGACGCCCTGACGTCATCCAGCCAGACAATCTCGGCATCCCTCGACAGCACCATGATCAGGTCGTCGATCTTGGCCTGATCAACGAACCGTTTGGCGGACAGGATCTTCTTGACGCCGGCGGCCTTGATCGCCGCTCTGAGGTTCTGTTCGCCGGCCGTGAAGTTCAGCATGACCGGCACCCGGCCAAAGGCGTGCAGCCCGAAGAACGTCACCACCACGCCGGAGGACGAAGGCAGCAGGATCGCCACCCGTTCCTTGGGCTCAGTGATGGCTGCGATCTTTCGTCCCAGCACGAATGCCGCGCGGATCAGGCCCGTATAGGTCAGGGGCTTGCGATCCTGATCTTCGATGATCTCCTTGTCGCCATGCTTGGCGCGCGCCGCGACGAGGGCGTCGAACAGGGATTCTTCACCCGCAGAGGGGTCAAGGCCAGGGCGAAACAACAGGCGTCTCCTCCGGGGGACTTGAAGCGCCCCCTCGATGTCAGGGCGCGCAACCTAGTTAAGCAAGGCGTCCCTGAAAAGATGCGTTACGCAGGGTGAGCTTGCCATGGGGGTCTGGAGCGACGACATAGCGCTCTTATCCCCGCCTGGAGCCCGGCCGCCTCGATGGTCACCGTCATCGACACCCTGACGCGAAAGCCGTCTGAGCTGCGTCATCCCGAGAAGGCCAACCGGCCCGAGACGGCGGTGTTGCGCAAGCCCGATTGGCTGCGGGTCAAGGCTCCCGGGTCGGGGCAGTACAACGCGACCAAGGCCATCGTGAAGGACAAGGGCCTTCACACCGTGTGCGAGGAAGCGGCCTGCCCCAACATCGGCGAGTGCTGGAGCCAGAAGCACGCCACCCTGATGATCATGGGCGACACCTGCACGCGGGCCTGCGCCTTCTGCAACGTCAAGACGGGCCTGCCCCAGCCGCTGGACCCTGAAGAACCGGCCAAGGTCGGGCTTGCGGTGGCCCAGCTTGGGCTGAACCACGTTGTCATCACTTCGGTCGACCGCGACGACGTGCATGACGGCGGTGCTGCGCACTTTGCCGAGGTCGTCCGCGAGATCCGTCGTCAGGCCCCGGCCACGACCATCGAGATCCTTACCCCCGACTTCCTGAGGAAGGACGGCGCGGCCGAGGTGATGATCGACGCCAGGCCCGACGTCTTCAATCACAACCTTGAGACCGTGCCGCGGCTGTATCTGAAGATCCGCCCCGGTGCCCGCTACTTCCACTCCCTGCGCCTGCTGCAGATGGTCAAGGAGCGTGACCCCAACCAGTTCACCAAGTCCGGCATCATGGTCGGCCTCGGCGAAACCAGGGAGGAGGTCATGCAGGTGATGGACGACATGCGCTCGGCGAACGTCGACTTCATCACCAT
>JADCBH010000093.1 GCA_020253595.1 Brevundimonas sp. | reverse complement strand
ATGGCCACCGCCAGATCCCGAACCGCCAGTGGCCGAACGGCTTCGGTCGATAGCCGTACGGCTCTGGTCGTCGCAGGCATGCATCGCAGCGGCACGTCGGCCGTGGCACGACTGTTGTCGCTGGCGGGGGGTGCGCTGCCGGGCAACATCATCCAGCCGGGACCGGACAATCCGACCGGCTTCTGGGAACCCGCCGACATGGTCGGTTTGAACGATCGCATCCTGGCCTCGGTCGGTTCACGCTGGGACGACATCTTCGGTCATCGTGTGGGACCGGCCGTCTGGGAGCGCCGCGCCGATCATATCGATGAGGCTCGCGCCTTCATCGCCGACAGCTACGCCGATGCGTCGGCCGCCGTCCTGAAGGATCCGCGCGCTTCGCTCATGATCCGCTTCTGGGATGAGGCGCTCAAGGCGGAGGGACGTCGCCCGGTCTACGTCATCATGGTGCGCCACCCGTTGGAGGTTGCCGCCTCGATCATGGCCCGAGGCGATGCGTCCGAGGCGACCGCCGTCATGGCCTGGACGGCCCATATGCTGTCCATCGAGCGCGACACGCGCGGGTTGAGCCGCGTCTTCGTGGACTATGACGATCTGCTGACAGACTGGCGCTCGGTCCTGACGCGAGTGCAGGCAACGTCAGGCAACGCCTTGCCGCCCCTGGTGCCAGAGGCCGAAGCCGAGATTGCCCGCTTTCTGTCGCCCGACCAACGGCATCATCAAGCGAGAGAGGCAGATCTCGCCGCGCGCGGTGATCTGTGGTCCGGGGCGTTGACGACCCTGTCCTGGATGCGGTCCGCCGCAAAGGGAACCGAGCCGGATGCCACCCAGCTGGACGACGCCCTTGTCGAACTGGAACGTCTGGCCCGGCTCGTGTCACCGGCTCTGCGCGACCTGCGCGCCGAGGCAGCTGCCTTCCCGGCCATGCGGCAGGAGATCGCCGATCTTCAGAAGGAAAACGCGGCGCTGCGCGACCTGGCCAACCAGTTCCATGCCGAAGCCGATCACAACGGCAGACATTGGGAAGCCTCACGCTTCATGGTTGGCCATCTGACCGGTGAACTGGCTGAGGCGCGCGCGGAAGCCGAGCGTTTCCGCAAGGAAGCCGAAGGCGTGCTGGGCCTGCGCAATGAAATTGGCCGCGCGGAGACCCGTGCGATCCGCCAGCAGGTTCAGAACCGCGAACTGGTCCAGGCGCTTGAGACCGAACGGCGCCGGGGCGAGCGCCTTCACAAGGAAGCCGCAGAGACGAACGCGCGGCTCGACACGCTGGAGAGAGAGGCTGCCGAGACAGCACGGCTGCGCGATGATGCGGTCGCGGTCGCTCTGGCGAACGCTGCAAGACTGGAGGCTGACCGCCGGTCGGTCCTGGACGCTGAGATCGAGACCCTGCAACGTCGCGTGGATGAGTTGCAGCAACAGGCGTCGGCCCAGAGCGCGCTGCTGACAGAACAGGAGTTGGGCCTAGCGGCATCCCGGGAGCGGGAAGCTGAGCTGCGCCTGCGGCTTGAAGCGATACAGACACAGAAAGACCGCATGGTCGCGAGCGCCAGCTGGAAAGCCACCCGCCCCCTGCGCGTCGCTGCAAAGCGGCTCAAGGCCCTGACCAAGGGACAGCCGTGACATACTACAGCAACGCCAACCCCGACCTCCTGGCCAAGATCCCGGTTACGGCGAGACGGGTTCTCGAGATCGGATGCGGAACTGGCGGCTTCGCGCGAGCCTATCGCGACATCAATCCGGCAGCCGAGTACTGGGGCGTCGAACTGTTCGCCGAGGCGGCAGAAGAGGCCAAAACCGTGCTGGACGAGGTCGTGCTCGGCAGCATCGAGAATGCGTCTGTGCTTGCGGAACTGGATGCGCGACGCGGCGACCGCCGGTTCGACGTCCTGATCTTCGGCGACGTGCTCGAGCACCTTCTGGACCCCTGGTCGATCCTGGAGACCTTGCGCCAGCGGATGGAACCCGGCGCGGTCTGCGCGATCTGCATTCCCAATGTCGGCCATTGGAGCCTCGTGCGCGAACAGCTGCTGGGGCGTTGGAACTATGCCGACGCGGGCCTGCTCGACCGCACGCACCTGAGGTTCTTCAGCCGTGATACAGCCGTCGAGATGCTGACAAAGGCCGGCTGGAGCGCCGTCGACGCCGATCCCCGCATCCTGTGGCCCGAGAAGACCGAGGCGGCGATCAAGGCTCTGACGCCCGCGGCCCAGGCGTTTGGAGGCGACGCGGCCAAGGCAAGGCGTGATCTCTCAGCCTTCCAATGGGTCTTGCGGGGCGTGAACGGTCCGGTGCCACCGCGGATGGCCGTGGCTGCCCTGGGTCTGCGGAAAATCGGAGGCGTCACCGACGCCCGTGTGGATTATCCGATGGCCGCGCTTGCGAGCCTGCCCTCGGTTCGCGCCGCTTGGGGAGCCGGCACTGTCGTCCTGCCCGGCGGAGCCGATCCCGGCGTCTTCATTCTGCATCGTTCGTTTCTGGCCGACGCCCCCATGATCGCCCACGTCGAGGGCCTGGCCCAAAAGGGGTGGACCATCGTCTCGGACATCGACGACGATCCTCACCATTGGCCCGGCTATGTGAACTCTGACTTCCGCGCCTTCCAGGGCGTCCACGCCGTGACGGTCTCGACCGAACCTCTGGCCGAGATGATCCGCCAGTGGAATCCGAACGTCGCTGTCTTCCCCAACCAGGCTTTCCGCCTGCCCGAGACGCCCTCCGCCACGCCCAAGGGCGGCGCCCGGATGCGCATCTTCTTCGGCGCGCTGAACCGCGAGGACGACTGGGCTGCCGTGCGGGACCAGATCATGGGCCTGGCCGAAGACCATGCCGACCGGATCGAGTGGGTCGTGGTTCATGACCAGGGTTTCTTCGACGCCCTGCCGTCGGGCGCGGCCAAGACCTTCCACCCGACCTTGCCGCACGCCAAGTTCATTGCCGTGCTGGCGCAATGCGATATTGCCCTGCTCCCCCTCGGCGACACCCCCTTCAACCGGCTGAAATCGGACCTGAAGCTGGTGGAATGCGGATCGGCCGGTGTCGTGCCCGTCTGCTCGCGGCTGATCTACGACGCCGATCCGGCGCATGCTGACTTCGCCGTCTTCGCAGACACGCCCGAGCAATGGCGCGACGCCCTCCTGGCCCTCATCGCGTCGCCGGACGAGGTGAAACGCCGCCGGGACCTTGGACGGGCCCACGTCTCAAGCCGACGCATGCATGCCCTGGCCGCGCCGGCCCGTGAGGCCTTCTATCGCGAACTGATCGCGCGACGCGAAGATCTGGAACGCCAGCGACAGGCGCGGATCGCGGCCATGCACGCCCTTTCACCCGTCACGACCTGAACGAGCGCTCGCCCATGGCCAAACTCAATCTCGGATGCGGATTCGACAAACGCGAGGGCTGGGTCAACGCTGATGGCTTCAAGGAATGCGAACCCGATGTCCTGAT
>JADCBH010000092.1 GCA_020253595.1 Brevundimonas sp. | reverse complement strand
GCCGAGGCGGCGCTGGCTCGCGTCGATCCCTCGGTGTTCGCCCTCATCGACCTCTCTGACCGACCCTGGTGGGGGCGGCTCCTGGCCCGGCCTGACCTGCGCGTGGTCGAGGCCTTGCCCGACGACCGGGCGGGCACTCCCCGCGCCTTGCTGATCGCATGCGAGCCGAGCGGACCCACGGGCGACGACCGCACCTTCTGGATCACCGACAGCGCCTCGCCCGACGCCCGGATCCGGTCGGAGATGTCCGCACTCGGCTTCGCCGCGACCCTGCTGACCTCGGCGGGCGGGTTGAAGCTCTATGCGCTCGCAGGCTATGTGCAGCCCGAGGACGGGCGGCTGACACAGGCGCCCGGCGCGCTGTCCGGCGTCATCGGATCAGCCCCGATCTTCTGACTGCGCCAGAAAGCACCCATGACCCAGGCCGCCCCCCAGCCGAAGCCCGGCATCCTCGACATCGCCCCCTACGTCGGCGGCAAGTCCTCGCTCGCCGGCATCGCCGAGCCCATGAAGCTGTCGTCCAACGAGAACGCGCTCGGGCCGGGCGAAAAGGCCCGTGCGGCCTATGAGGCGGCGATCCGTGCCATCCACCTCTATCCCGACGGCCGCGCCAATCGCCTGCGCACCGCCGTGGCCGAACATCACGGGCTGGAACCCGAACGCCTGATCTTCGGCAATGGCTCCGACGAGGTCTTCGCCCTTCTGAACCAGACCTATCTGACGGCGGGCGACAACATCGTCACCGGCCAGTACGGCTTCCTCGCCTACCGCATCTCCGCGCGCGGCTGCGAGGCGACCGAGAAGCTGGCAGCGGAGCCGGGCTACAAGGCCGAGGTCGACGCCCTGCTGGAACAGGTCGATGACCGCACCCGCATCGTCTACCTGTCCAACCCGTCCAATCCGACCGGTAGCTGGAACACCGCCGAGGAGGTCCGCCGCCTGCACGAGGCCCTGCCGTCGAGCGTGCTTCTGGTCATCGACGAGGCCTATGCCGAATACGTCACCGAGCCGGGCTGGGAGACGGCCCTGCCGTTGGCCCGCGAGGCGACCAACGTCGTCGTCACGCGCACCTTTTCCAAGATCCATGGTCTGGGCGGCCTTCGCATCGGCTTCGGCTATGCGCCGCTGCATGTCGCGGAGGCGGTGGATCGCATCCGCCTGCCTTTCAACGTCTCGGTTCCCGGAATCGAGGCCGCCACGGCGGCGCTGGCCGACGAGGCCCACCAGAAGGCCTCGCGCGAACTGGTCGAGACCTGGCGGCCGCGCCTGACCCAGGCCATCCGGGGCTTCGGCTTCACTGTCCTGCCGTCGGCTGGCAACTTCATCCTGGTGCTGTTCCCGGACGAGAAACGCAGCGCGGCCGCCGCCAACGAGTACCTGAACTCCAAGGGCATCATCGTGCGCCAGGTCGGCGGCTACGGCATCCACGACGGCCTGCGCATCACCGTCGGCACGGAAGATCAGAACCGCGCCGTCATCGACGCTCTGAGCGAGTTCGCGGCGACCTGACCGTGGACACGCCGGGGCTGAAATCGACCTACACCGCCTACCTCGCGAGCCCCCGGCTCAGCTTCAAGCACTCGACCTATTTCCCCGTCTACGACCGGCTATTCGCGCCCTGGGTCGGACGGCCCCTGACGTTCGTCGAGGTCGGGGTGTTCAACGGCGGCTCGCTGCTTATGTGGCGCGACTACTTCGGGCCGCAGGCCCGGATCATCGGCGTCGACTTCAATCCTGAGGCTCGGCGGCTCGAAGCCGACGGCTTCGAGATTCACATCGGCAATCAGGCCGACCCCGCCTTCTGGCGCGATTTCCTCGCCAAGGTTGGACCCATCGACGTCTTCCTGGACGACGGCGGCCACACCTTCGAGCAGCAGATCGTCACGGTCGACAGCGTCCTGCCAGCCATCGTCGACGGAGGATTGGTGGTCGTGGAGGACACTCACACTTCCTATCAGTCTGATTTCGGCGGTCCGTCGTCCCGGTCCTTCGCTTCGTGGGCCAAGAGGATGGTGGACGGGATCAACCATCGCTTCAGCGACTTCCCGGACCGGCCGCGCGAGGAGACCGTGTTCAGCGTCGCCTTCTACGAATCGATCATCGCCTTCCATGTCGACCGCCGACTGGCGGGCCTGGCCTCGGTTCCGACCCGGAACCGCGACGGCGAGATCGAAGTCCGGGATTTCCGCTATCAGGACTCGCCCATCATCCAGGGGCTGAAGCAGATGGGATTGCAGATCGGCAAGGTCGGCGACTGGCCCGTCGTCGGCGGCTCGATGCGGGCGCTCCTGAAGACGATCTTCGCTCTCCGGAACGCCCGCCGTACAGCCGGTCTTGGTCGCTATTTTCGCTGGTGACCGGCCTCAGTATCCGGCTGGCAGCTGCAGCCCGTGTCCATCTGGTGTGCTGTCGCTGACCATGCCGATGGTTGAGGCGGGCCAGTGGGCCTGGATGATGCCCATCATGCCCCGGCCGTACTGCGGGTTCGCGAAGTCCTGGCCCAGATCCGTCAGGATGGACAGCCAGCCACCGGTCACCGCGCCTGCGTCGCGCAACCGCTGAATGGCGTCGGCCTCGGCCATCGGGCTGTTGGAGCCCGAGACGTCGGTGATGACATAGACCTTGTAGCCGGCCCGCAGCAGGTCGAGCGTCGTGTGCAGGGTGCAGTTGTCGATCGAGATGCCCCCGATCACCACGGTCTTGCGGCCCGTCGACGCCAGATAGGCCGCCACTTCCGGCGTGTAGCCCGACACCTGGGTCCGGTTGAACCGGTGGATGTCGTGGGTCACGTGCTCGGTGATCTCGGGCAGGAAGGTCCCGTAGTAGTCGTTCTCCTCACCCAGAACGATGGTCGGCACGCGGAACAGCGGGTTGAACTTGGCGAAAGCCGTGATGTTGTTCCTGAACTGGGCCCTCGGGATCGTATTGATCAGGTTGTCCAGACCGGTGACGTAGTCGACGTAGATCAAGACCGTGTCGTCGATCGCGGGCCTTGCGAGAGCGGCGGGAGCCGTGCTGTTCTGGGCTGTAGTGTTCTGTGCGTGCGTGGCCGTCGCGGCCGAAGTCAGCATGAGGGCCGCGGCAAGGGCGAGCATTGATGGGCGCATCTTCGATCTCCGGAAACGACCCGTCGGGCGGGCGCGCGACCCTCTCTCAAGGCGACGACGCTTGCGCGCCCGATCCTGCGTGGACCCGGCTTGATATTGCTGGATTGGAGGACGGGGCGACACTCAGTCGCCTGACCCGACCCAACGGACCGGTCACCGTGGGACGCGGCGAGGCCATGGCTCTGGCGGTGCGCATCAATCTCATCGCGCGCGAGCGGTCGATGGAACGGCCGGATCCGGCTCGCCTCAAGATCTGTGTTGCTCCGGACTACTACACGATCGCGCCAGCGGGCGGCGAGGCCGTGCTGGCCGCCCATGCGGCCCAAGAGATCCTGCTGCTGACCGTTGGTGTCGAGAGGTTCCAGCGGCTAGGCATCACAGAGGAAACGTGTCCCCTCGCCCCTCTGCGCGGACGCGTGCTGGTCGATCCAGTCATTACAGGCCTTGTCGAACAACTGGCCAATCAGGCCTCGTTGAATGACGCCGAGCTGAACGAGAGCATCTTGCGCACGCTCATGCTGACGCTGATCCGCACAGCGCGCACCCGCTCGCGAGAAGCCTCTCGCGGAGGGCTGACGGCGCGCCAACTCACTGCACTACGCGAACATGTCGAAGCGGCTCTGCATCGGCCACTTCGAACGGCGGAACTGGCAGACATCGCCGGCCTTTCGCCGTTCCACTTCGCCCGGGCCTTCAAGGCCTCCATGGGCGCGCCGCCAGGCGAACGGATCCGTCTTCGCCGCCTGACAGTGGCGCAGACGCTTCTGGAAAGAACCCGCCAGTCGATCACCGACGTCGCCGCCGCCGTGGGCTATGAGAGCCCCAGTCGCTTTGCCCGTGCGTTTCGCGCAGCGACCGGCCTCAGCCCCAGCCGTTTCCGCCGCGCTCAGGCCTGAGGCGGGACCAGTAGCCGGGTCGACGCCGTCTCTATTCGGCTTTCCAGCTCGCTCATGAACGGCCCGCGCTTCAGATCGGCCTCGATCGGCGGCAGGAATTCATAAACAGCGACGCCGGGATAGCGGCGAAAGCCGTGAGCCGGCCAGTACGCCCCGGCGTTGGTCGCCATGGGCGTGCAGGGCATGGCCAGGTCGCGATAGATGGCGGCGACGCCCGGTTTGTAGTCCGGCGTGGCTCCGACCTCGGCCCGGGTGCCTTCCGGAAAGATCACGATCTGGCGGCCTTCACCCAGACGGTCTCGCGCCTGGCGCACCATGGTCTTCAAGGCCTTGGCCGCGGCCTCCCGGTCGACCACGATCATCTTCGTCTTCAGCGCGAACCAACCGAAGAAGGGCAAGATCGCGAGCTCCTTCTTCATCACGATGCAGGGGTCGTCCAGCATCAGGAACGGGACGATCACGTCCAGCATCCCCTGGTGCTTGGCCGCGACGAAGGCCGGGCCCGTCGGACGATGCTCGAGGCCCCGGAACTCCACCCGCACATCCGCGATCCAGCGCAGGCCGAACAGGACGAACCGCGCCCAGGACCGGATCACCTTCATGGCGTAGCGGTGCGGCAGGATCAGAGCGGGTGACAGGCCGACCGCGAAGATCGCCATCGAGAGATAAAGCCAGGCGACAAACAGAAGCGAACGCAGGGTGGTCAAGACGCAGCCGCCTCCTGCGCCTCGGTGGCGTTCACGGCCTCGGCACCCTCGCCCGTGAAGCGATCCAGCGTCACCCGCACCATGACCGCCAGATACTTCATGTACTCAAGCGTCATCCGCCGCGCGGTCACGGCGGCCCTCCACCAGCGGCTGTCATCCAGCGAAGGTGTTTCGACCGCATAGGGCGTCAGCTCGACGCCGGGCGCGGCACTGCGAATCTCCATCAGGGAGCGCGGCATATGATAGTCGGAGGTCACCACGATCAGACTGTCGTAACCCTTGGACCGGGTCCATGCGGCGATCTCGGCGGCGTTGCCCGTCGTGGTCTCGGCTTCGAAGCCGAGGTCGACGCAGCAGTTGAACAGCCGGTTCGAACCCGGCGTCAGGGCCCGCAGTTCTTCGCGCCGCACTTCGGGATTGACGCCCGAGATCAGCACACGCTCTCCCTTGTCCTGTTCCAGCAGCCGTATGGCGGCGTTGACACGCTCGGCCGAAGGGCCCGTCAGGGCGACGATGGCGTCGGCGCGCTCGGGCTCGGGTGCCGGCGACAGGCTGCGCACTCGCTCGGCGAAGGCAAACAGCCCCACCAGCCAGATCAGGGCGACGATCCCGATAAGCGCAAGAAACTTCATGGTTTCTCCCTACCGGGCGCTGCCACTGCCGCCAAGCCGGGCAAGCGCCCGACCGGCGGCCAGCCGCGCCGCGACAAGCGCCACCGTAGCGGCGACGACAGGCATTGGCGAGAGCAACAGCAGATCGGTCCAGGCCAGCGGCAGGGCGGGCGTCAGGCCTTCGCCTCCACCAAGGAACCGCACCAGCCCGGCCAGGGCCAGTGCGACCCCTGTTCCGGCAGCCCCGCCGAACAGGGCCAGCAAGGCGAAGCGCCGCTGGAACAGCCAGGCAATGGCGGCATCGGTCGCGCCGGACAGGCTCAAGGTCTCGATGACGGCGCGCCGCGCCTCGACCCCGGCGCGCACCGCGTGGACAATGGCGGACCCTGTCGCCCCGGCCAGGGCAAGGAAGGCCGCTATGGCCAGCACGGTCACCGTCGTCGCGGATCGCTCCACCTCGCCGCGCCACAGGCTGTGATCGTCGACCGTGGCGTCGATGCCGGCTTCGGCCAGGGCGCGCCCGAGCACCAGGGCGCTGGCCGGCGCCGCCTCGTCCAGCCGGACGACGACCAGATGAGGCAAGGGAAGATCCTCCAGCGCCGCCTCTCCCATCCACGGCGTGAGCAGCTTCTCGGCCGTGGCCCGGTCCATGGCTGCGGCCTCATCCACGCCGGTCACACCCGCAAGGGCCTCGGCAGCACGCGCGGCTGCGGCATCGCCGGTCTCGCCGACGCCCGGGCGGACCTGCACAGTCGCCTCGCCCCTGAGCTCGCGCGCCCAGCCGCCCGCAGCCCGGTCGGCAGCGAGCGCACCAAGGCCAGCCAGGCAGGCGACGAAGCAGAGCACGGCGATCACCCCGCCCAGCCAGCGTTCACCCGCACCGTCGCGCGGCAGCAGATCCCGCTCCGGTCTGGCGACGGCGGGGGCCTCGACGGGGCCGAACAAGGTCGACCACCGGATCATGCCGCGCGCGCCTTCGCCGCCGCTGTCAGTCGCCCGTCCGCCAGCCTGAGCACGGTCGCGCCGGACTTTTGGGCCAGGGCTTCGTCATGGCTGGCGATCAGCACCGTGACGCCCTGTTTGTTCAGCGACTGGAAAAGCCTGAGCAGCCTGTCCGCCATGACCGGGTCGACACTTCCGGTTGGCTCATCGGCGACGATCAGCTCGGGGCGCGCCATGACCGCACGGGCGATGGCCAGCCTCTGCTTCTCACCGCCCGACAGGCTGGTGGGCCGCTCGCCCATGCGGTCGCCGAGACCGACCCACGCCAGCATTTCCTCGACATCCGGGCCATAGTCCGCCGGCTTGTCGCCACGCAGGCGGCGCGGCAGCGCAGCGTTGTCGAAGACGCTGAGGTGATCCAGCAGACGGAAGTCCTGGAACACCGCGCCCATGCGTCGCCTGAACCGAGGCCGATCGCGCGCCGAAACCGCTGTCGCGTCTTCGCCGAACAGGGCAATCCGGCCCTCGCTCGGTCGCTCCGACAGGGTGATCAGCTTCAGCAGGGTCGACTTTCCCGATCCCGACGCCCCGGTAAGGAAGTGGAAAGAGCCGACAGGCAGACTCAGGGAGATGTCCCGAATCACGTCCGGGCGTTCCGCATAGCCGAATCCGACATCCGTCAGGCGGACGGTCTCGGGCGCGGGATCGGCGGCCGGGCGGCGCGGTCGGGACATCAGGTGTCTAGTCGTCAGGAACGGCGCAATCTGCGCCGATGGGAGGGGGCCGAGGGATCGGCCTCGCGAAGTCAGCATCATGATACTGACCTGCCCGTCCTGCGCCACCAGCTATTTCGCTCCGGACGATGCGATTCCGCCCGGCGGCCGCAAGGTCCGCTGCCAGTCGTGCGCCCATGTGTGGCATGCCACGTCGGAAGAACCCCTGACGCTGCAGGCCGCCATGCCGGCAACGACCGAGACCGTCCAGACGACGGCCCCCTCTGATCCGCCGCCGGTCTCGCCCGAGACCCCCGCTCCGGAACTGCCCAAGGCCTTCCGGGCCCGCGCCGAACAGCAGCGTCGGGTACGCCGCGCCGCCACCCATGGGGCGGTCTGGGCCGGTCTGGCCAGCGTGTTTGCGGGCATTCTGATAGGGAGTTGGGCTTTCAAGGAAGATGTCGTCGACCTGTGGCCCCAAGCAGCTCGGGCCTACGCCGCAGTCGGAGCTCCGGTCAATCGGACGGGTCTCGAGTTCGAGGCGATCTCCGCCAAGGCGATGTTGGACCGGCCAGACATGGTGATGGTGTCCGGTGCCTTGCGAAACGTCCGTGGCCGCGAGATCCAGCCGCCGCCGGTCCGCGTCGCCCTGCTGGACGAGCACGGTGCCGAAGTCGGTCATGCCGTCATCGAATTGGACGGAGCGCCGGTGCTGCCCGGTGGAGTCCAGGGCTTCGCGGCCATGATCCGCGATCCGGGTTCCAAAGGCGTGGATGTTGACTTCCACTTTGTCGGCACGACGCCCGCTGCGCATCATGAAGAACCCGCGCATGATGGCGAGGCCGGCCACGGCGAGGAACACGCCCCGCCGGCCGGTCACGACCGCCCCCGCCCGGAGGCCGACGACCACGGCCTGCGCCCGGCCATTATCGACACTGCACCCACGGCCCATGCCGAGCCGGTCGAGGCCCAACCCGTCGCGGAAGCCGATCACGCCGCCGACGCGGCGCACCACTAAGGTCGACGCGACTATCGACAGCCACAGGGCCGAGACGGTATCGCCCTGAGATGGCCGAAACTCACCCGTCGCCGACCGTTCTTTTGCCCGAGGCCGAGGTCGCCAACGTCGTGGCGAAGCTGGCGGAGCAGGTCGCGCCCCATGTCGACGACGAGACGGTCGCCGTCGTTCTCCTGACCGGTGGCCTGTGGTTCGCCGCAGACCTGACCCGGGCCCTGTCACGGCTCGGACGCAACGTCCGCTTCGACGCGCTGTGGCTCGCCTCCTACGGCGACGAGACCGAGAGCCGTGGATCGATCGAGGTGCGCGCGCCGCTGCAGCGCTCGGTCGTGGGCCGCAAGGTCTTGATCCTGGACGATGTGTTCGACACCGGCCTGTCGCTCGCGGAGGCCGTGCGCCTGGCCAGGGAAGCTGGAGCCGCGGAGGTCGTGACCTGCGTCTTCGCCCGCAAGCCCTGGCCCCTGCCGCGCGCGCCAGAGCCCGACTTCGTCGGCTGGGAGGCCCCAAACCGGTTCCTGGTGGGGTACGGTCTGGACCATGCCGGCGGCCTTCGCGGCCTGCCCGACGTCTGCGCGATGGACTGAGGCGCGCGCCTACTGCATCGACGTCTGGCTGTCCCCGTCGCCGCTCTCGGCCGCGTCGATGCGCAGGAGCGCCGTCAGCACCTCGACCCGATCTTCCAGGGTGGGTGATTCCATCAAGGCCTGTTTCTCGGCCGGTTCGAACGGCAGGGCCATCGACAGGCTGTTGACCAGGGCTTCCTGAGGTGCCGCCTCGGCCGTTTCCCAATCGATTTCGAGCTGGCGCCGCTCGAGGTAGTGGCGGAGCGCGCCCAGGAAGCCCTCCCGATCAAAGCCCTCACCGCCTGTCGGCGCTGCCAGGTCAGCCTCGAACGACTGGAACGCCGCGCGTACCTGACGATAGGGCGTCTGGACCGGCAACTCCGAGGCGACGCGGAAGCGCGCCACCCCGGTCAGGGTGACCAGATAGCGGCCATCCGAGGTCTCTGCGAAGGTGGTGATCCGCCCGGCGCAGCCCACGGCCGACAGGCTGGGCAGGCGGCGTGGTCCGCCGACGGGCTGGATCATGCCGATGATGCGGTCACCCGCCATCGCGTCGTCGATCATGTTCAGATAGCGCGGCTCGAAGATGTTGAGCGGCAGCTGGCCCCGAGGCAGCAGGATCGCGCCCGGCAGAGGGAAGACAGGGATCACCTGCGGCAGGTCGACCGCCTTCACATAGCCCTGCGCCATCCGTGGCTCCCCTATGCGAACAGAATGGAGGACAGGCGACGACGCCCGTCCTTGGCGATGTCCGACGTGAGGCCCGCAGCCTCGAACACGACAAGCAGCTGCTTTCTCGCCGCCTGGTCGTTCCACTCCAGATCCGCCTGGACGATATCCAGCAGGCTGGTCACGGCACCCTTCAGGTCACCGGAGGCCGCCTGGACGAGAGACAGGTCATAGCGCGCCTGGTGGTCGCCCGGATCGGCCCGCAGCCGGGCTTCCAGCAGGGCCGTCTCGGCGGTGGGAGCCGCCGAAGCCAGGGAGAGCTGGGCGCGCAGGCTGATGACAGCTGCGTTCTTGCTGTCCGCCGGCGCCATGGCGATGGTCTGGCGCGCCTGGTCGGCGTCGCCGCCGGCCAGATAGACCCGCGCCATTCCGGCGATGGCCGTCTCGTTCTCGGGTTCGAGGGTCAGGACGTGGGCGAAGGCCTGGGCCGCACCACCGAAATCCGACAGTCCGAGCGACTCCTCGCCCAGCGCCAGCAGCTGCTCAACGTCGGCGTTGACGGACGTGCCGCCCGTGAGCTTCTCGATGAAGGCCTTCACCTGGCTTTCAGGCAGAGCCCCCTGGAAGCCATCGACCGGCTGGCCGTTGACGAAGGCGTAGACCGTCGGGATCGACTGGACCCGCAGCTGGCCCGCGTAGGCCGGGTTCTTGTCGACGTCGATCTTGACCAGCTTGACCGCGCCACCGGCGGCCCGAACCTGCTTCTCAAGGATCGGCGTCAGGGTCCGGCATGGCCCGCACCAGGTGGCCCAGAAATCGACGATGACCGGCTGGGTCTTCGATGCTGCGATCACGTCGGCCATGAAACCGGCGTCCGAGCCCTCCTTGATCAGGTCGTCGTTTCCGGCGGCGGTCGGGTCGGCGAAGCTCATCGTGGGGTCATCCTGTCGGCGTGGAACGCGAGAGCCGACAGATGGTCGCGCAATGGCGAAGACTCAAGCGTCAACCGGTGCCGCAAAGTCGATCACGAGGGTCTTGCGGCCGATGGCGTCAAGAAACCGGCGGAAGTCGGTCTGGCCGAGCGCTGTTGTCGCAGTGTTGGTCAGGGGGTGGAAGTTGACGATGTCTGCCTCCCACAGCCCCCGATCCAGCACGAAGGTCACGCGCCGATCCACGTCGTTGATCAGGCCCAGCGCTGTCACCGACCCCGGGCGTACCCCGAGCGTTTCCCACATCAGGGTCTCATTGCCGAACGACAGGCGGTCCGAGCCAATGATCTTTGGTGCCGCCTTGAGGTCGATGACCGTGTCCTGCCGCGCCGAGATGAGCCAGAGCTGCCCCTTCTTGTCCTTGAGGAAAAGGTTCTTGGTGTGGGCCCCAGGCATGGAGGCCTTCAGCTCCAGCCCTTCCTCCACACGAAAGACAGCCGGATGGTCGTGGGTGGTCTGGTCGATCCCATGCTCGGCCAGGAAGGCCAGCAGGCTGTCTCGATCATGCGGCGGTTGAGCGGTCATGGGCGGGCCGATAGGAAGGACGACACGATCCGCTTAGCCGAAGGACGCCGCCCCTTGGAACTGGAATGCTATCCGATGTCGTCGCGCCCGCCGGACATGGTGCCCGGCCGCCAGTCGCGGAACTGGATGGATGCCTTCGCCAGCCGCCATCCCTATCGCTGCCTGCCGCTGACCATGGCCAATACGACGGGCTGGGAGATCCTGTGTCCCTTCACCTTCACGGCAGAATGGAACGGCGGGCCGTCGCAGAACGACATCACCATCACGCCGGAGCGGCCACAGCCGGAGCTGGACCACTTCGTCACCTCGCACTTCTCGCGCGGGGTCCTGACCATGCATCCGCAGTATCTGTTCCGTACGCCACCGGGCTGGGGCATGATCTGCTCGGGGTCGCCCAATCATGTGAAGGACGGCATCCAGCCCCTGGTCGGCCTGATCGAAACGGACTGGCTGCCGTTTCCCTTCACCATGAACTGGATCTTCACCCGACCGGGCCGGATCAAGTTCGAGCGCGGCGAGCCCTTCTGCTTCATCACCCTGGTCGAGCACCGGAAGATGGAAGCCGTCCAGCCGGTGATCCGGACGCTGGAGTCGAACCCGACGATGAAGGGCCAGTTCGAGGCCTGGAACCGGCAACGCACCGACTTCAACACTCGCCTTGCGTCAGGCGACCCCGACGCGGCCAAGGAGGCCTGGCAGCGGTTCTACTTCAAGGGCGAGATTCCGGAGGCGCTGGGCACCGCCCCCGCCACTCACGCCAACAAGCG
>JADCBH010000091.1 GCA_020253595.1 Brevundimonas sp. | reverse complement strand
ATATCGGCAACCTGTTCCTGACCCCGCCGTCGCTGAGCCAGCACGCGGGGCTGGTGGCGATGGGCGAGCACGAGGTTCTGGAAGGCCATCTGGACGTCTATCGCCGCAACCGCAGCCTGATGCTGGAGGCCCTGCCGCGGCTGGGGCTGAAGACCATCGCCCCGCCCGACGGGGCCTTCTACATCTGGGCCGACATCGGTCACCTGACGCAGGACAGCGTCGGGTTCTGCGAGGCCCTGCTGCGCGAGACCGGGGTAGCGACGGCGCCGGGCGTCGATTTCGATCCCGTCGAGGGTCACCGCTTCATGCGCTTCAGCTTTGCCGTTTCGACGCCCGAGATCGAGGAGGCGCTGCGACGGATGGAGCCGTGGTTCGCGGGTCAGACGCTCTCGGCCAGGAGGCTCGACCGATAGCCGTCCACCCAGGTGTTGCGGAACCGCCGGCTGCGTTCGGCGTGGTAGATGTGGGCCAGCTCGGCATACGACCGGTCGAAGTCGTCGTTGACGAAGAGGTAGTCGAACTCTCCGCAGTGCTCGATCTCGCCCTTGGCGTTCCTGATCCGCCGCTCGATCACCTCGTCCGCGTCCTGGGACCGGGTCACGAGGCGGCGGCGCAGTTCGGCCAGGCTGGGCGGCAGGATGAACACGCGCACGGCGTCTTCGGGGCATTTGGCGGCGATCTGGCGGGCGCCCTGCCAGTCGATGTCGAACAGGACGTCGCGACCTTCCGACAGGGCCCGTTCCACCGGCTCCCTCGGGCTGCCGTAGCGGTTGCCGTGGACGTCGGCCCATTCCAGAAAGGCGTCGGCGTCGATGCCCTGCTGGAACTCGGCGTCGTCGACGAAGTGATAGTCGCGGCCCGCCACCTCGCCCGGGCGGATGCCGCGCGTGGTCATGGACACCGACAGCTCCAGCCCGCCGTGATCGGCCATCAGGCGGCGACACAGGCTGGTCTTGCCGGCGCCGGACGGGCTGGCGACGATCAGGAGGACGCCCCGACGGGGGGTGCGGTCGTTGGACATTCTAACTCTGGGCCGTGTTGGCGGCAGGCACGGTGGTGCGCGCGGGCGTGGCCGGACGCAAGGTCCCCGGCGGCTGCATGGTGATGACCGCCTCTCCTGTCGGGGCGGGGGTCGCCGTCGCACCCTCCGTGGCCTCCGCAGTCGGACGGGCGTCGGGGGCCACGACCTCTGCGGGCTCTCCCGCCCTCTGCGCCTCGATGGCCCGCCAGCGGGCGACGTTGGCCCGATGCTCGTCGTAGGTGCGGGAGAAGGCGTGACCGCCCGTCCCATCCGCCACGAAGAAGAGATCGTCCGTACGCGGAGGATTGAGCACGGCCTCGAGCGACTGGCGTCCGGGATTGGCGATGGGCGTCGGCGGCAGGCCATCGATCAGATAGGTGTTGTAGCCCGTGTCGCGTTCCAGCTCCGAGCGACGGATGCCGCGGCCCAAGGGGCGTCCCTTGGTGATGCCGTAGATGATGGTCGGGTCGCTCTCCAGCCGCATGCCCAGCCGGATGCGGTTGGAGAAGACTGCCGCCACGCGGGGCCGCTCGGCCGCAAGACCGGTTTCCTTCTCGACAATGGAAGCCAGGATCACCGCGTCTTCGGGGGTGCGGACCACCGTATTGGCGCTGCGCCGCGCCCAGAGCTCGCCGAGGTTTTCCTCGGCCGCGCGCTGCATGCGGTCGATCACGGCCTGACGGCTCTCGCCGCGCGTGATCTCATAGGTCTCGGCCCAGAGCGAGCCTTCCTCGGGGATCTCGTCGATGGTGCCGGTCAGGAGGGTCTCGGCGTTCAGGATGTCGACTGCCTGGGCCGAGGACCAGCCCTCGGGGATGGTCACGAAGTGGCGCACGACCCGGCCGTCGGTCAGCAGGCCGATGACGGTCCTCAGCGAGGCGCGGCTGGGCACCTCATACTCGCCTGCCCTCAGCCGACGGTCCGCGCCGGTCAGGGTCGCAGCGGCCTTGAACATGTCGACCGAACGGATGACGCCGGCATTCTTCAGACGCGCGGCGATGGCCGAGACGCCGGACCCGCTGGGCAGGGTGACGATCGTCGACTCATCGTTCTGCGCGGGGGGACCGGGCGAATAGTAGACGCTCCAGGCCCAGGCCAGCCCGGCGATCAGGAACAGGCTGACGGTGGCCGAGGCCGCCAGCAGCGCCGCGATCAAGCCTGGCCGCTTCTGGCCCGGCGTTCCCCCGAACACCATCAGGAAACCTTGCGGAAGAGGATGGAGGCGTTGGTGCCGCCGAAACCGAAGCTGTTGGACATGGCCACGTCGATCTCCATCGGCTTGCCCTTGTGTGGCACGAGGTCGATGGCGGTTTCGTGTTCAGGGTCGTCGAGGTTGATCGTGGGCGGCGCGATCTGGTCACGGATCGCCAACACGCTGAACACCGCTTCGATGGCCCCGGCGGCACCCAGCAGGTGGCCGGTCATGGACTTGGTCGAGGACATGGCGACGTTGGCCGAATGCTCGCCCATCAGCCGCTCGACGGCGCGCAGCTCGATCCAGTCGGCCATGGTGGAGGTGCCGTGGGCGTTGACATAGTCGATGTCGGAGACGTCGATGCCCGCCCGCTTCACCGCCGCCTTCATGGCGCGATAGGCACCGTCGCCCTCTTCGGACGGGGCGGTGATGTGATAGGCGTCGCCGCTCATGCCGTAGCCGATGATCTCGGCATAGATCTTGGCGCCCCGGGCCCTGGCGTGCTCGTACTCTTCCAGGACCAGAACGCCCGCGCCCTCGCCCATGACGAAGCCCGCATGATCCCGATCATAGGGCCGGGAGGCCTTTTCCGGCGTGTCGTTGTAGGCGGTGCAGAGCGCCTTGCAGGCGAGGAAGCCGGCGATGCCGATCGGAACGATGGTGGCTTCGGCCCCGCCGGCCACCATGACGTCAGCGTCGCCGAACGCGATCATGCGCGCCGCGTCGCCGATGGCGTGGACGCCCGACGCGCAGGCGGTGACGACTGCGTGGTTGGGTCCCTTCAGCCCGTGCCGGATCGAGATCTGGCCGCTGGCGAGGTTGATGAGCGCCGACGGAATGAAGAAGGGACTGATGCGACGCGGTCCGCTCTCCTGAAGGATCAGTGCGTTCTCCGCGATGGGGCCGAGGCCACCGATGCCGGAGCCCATCGTCACGCCCGTGCGCTCGCGGTCCTCGTCAGAGT
>JADCBH010000090.1 GCA_020253595.1 Brevundimonas sp. | reverse complement strand
GCCCCGGATTGCCCCACCCGGACATGACGCCCAGGCCCAGTCCCGCCAGCGCTCGGTTGAAGCCGCTCAACCGCGTCACGTCACAGATGGCCCCCAGCGCGGCGAGATCCAGCCACTGGCGAATGTCAGGCTCCGTGCGCCCTTCGAACAACCCGCGCCGCCTCGCCTCGCGGTTCAGCGCCGCCAGCAGAACGAAGACAACGCCCGCTGCGGCGAGATTGCCCTGCCCCGAGGCACAGCCCGGTCGGTTCGGATTGACGACCGCCAGGCACTGCGGCGGTTCCTCCCGCATCATGTGGTGGTCGATCACCACGACCTTCAGCCCGATGGCGCAGGCATGGGCGATGGCCTCGTTCGCCGCCGCCCCGCAATCCACCGTGATCACCAGATCCGCGCCCAGCGACTTCAGCCGGTCAAACGCCATCGGGCTTGGCCCATAGCCCTCCGTCAGGCGGTCCGGCACATAGATCGGCAGATCCGCGCCCAAGGCCCTGAACCACCGCACCAGAAGCGCCGCACTGGACGCCCCATCGACGTCATAGTCGGCGAAGACGTGGATGCGCTCGCCCGCCTGCACGGCCGAAACGATCGCGTCGGCCGCCTTGTCCATGTCCATGAAGGATGACGGATCGGGGAACAACCGCTTCAGGGTGGGGTTCAGGAAATCCGCACCCTCCTCCGCTCCGACGCCGCGCGCCGCCAGGGCCCTGGCCAACGGCTCTGACAGCCCCAGCGTCTGCATGTGGGCGCGGACATCGGCGAGCTCGGCCGGTCTCTGTCTCCACGCGCGGCCCGACAGGGAGCGCGCAACATCGAGGAAGCCCGGTGCCTCTCCTTGAGGATGATAGCCCGCTGCCGCGCCGTCGGCCATCAGACCGGGCGTGTGGTGCGGATACGGCGAACGGTGCGCGTCGAGGAATCCATGACCAGCGTGTGGGTCGTAACGAACCCATTGCGCATCACCACGCCGTCCAGCATCGCCCCCTTGGTCACGCCGGTCGCGGCGAACACGGCGTCCTTGGACACCAGGTCGTGCAGGTCGTACTTGCGATCGAAATCGGTCACGCCCGTGCGCTCGGCGCGGGCGCGTTCGTCGTCGTTGCGGAACAGAAGTCGCCCCTGGAAGTGGCCGCCGACGCACTTCAGCGCCGAGGCCGCCAGAACGCCCTCCGGTGCACCGCCAGAGCCCAGATACAGGTCGATCCCGGTCTCGGGCTCAGCGGTGTGGATCGCGCCAGCCACGTCTCCGTCGGTGATCAGCATCACGCGCGCCCCGACCTCGCGCAGCGCCGCGATCAGCGCCTCGTGCCGCGGCCGGTCCATGCAGCAGACGGTGATGTCCTCGGGCCGCACACCCTTGGCCGAGGCCAGAGACCGAACGTTCTCCTGAGGGCTCATGTCCAGATCGACCGTGCCGGGCGCGTAGCCCGGGCCGATGGCGATCTTGTCCATATAGGTGTCGGGCGCGTGCAGCAGGCCGCCTGAGGCCGACATCGACAGCACGCAAAGCGCGTTGGCCATGGCCTTGGCCGTCAGGGTCGTCCCTTCCAGCGGGTCCAGGGCGATGTCGATAGCCGGGCCTTTGCCGGTGCCCACCTTCTCCCCGATGTAGAGCATCGGGGCCTCGTCGCGCTCGCCCTCGCCGATCACGATCTTGCCGTCGATGTCAAGGCTGTTCAGCGCGTTGCGCATCGCGTCGACGGCCAGCTGGTCGGCGTGCTTCTCGTCGCCGCGACCGATCTGGGCCCAGCTGGCGATGGCGGCCAGCTCGGTCACCATCGCGGCGTCAGCGGCCAGGGTCGAGGCGAAGGGGGCCGTATGGGCCATGGTTATGCTCCTGCAGGCGGATGATCCCCGGATTCTGTCGACCGGGCGATAGGAAAGGGTCAGCGCGGCCCGTCGCCAGACGGCGCGGGGGTCCGGTCAATGGGTGGAGGGGCCTCCGCGCGACGTCGGGCTTGTTCGGCGAAGGCCTCGACCTCGGCCTGGGTCTCGGCCGTGACGGGAGCCATCTGCTGGGCGTCGACGCGCGCCGTAATCTCATTGGCCAGCGTCGTTGGGTCGCCCAGCGTCCACTCGATCCGCTCGGCATCGGTCTGCAGCGATGCACCAGCGCCGGTCAGCCCCTGCACCCGCGCGGCGACCTCCACCGGACCCGGAGCATCCGTCGTCGCCTGGGGGAAGTTTTCCCAGCGCGGATACTCCCGATTGCCGTCCACCAGAGCCTGGATTCGGGGCGCGATGGGCGAGGCCGCGTCTGTCTCCGCCTCGAAGGATCCGGCGCAGCCGGAGACTGCCCCGCTGACCACCGCCAGCCCGATCACGAATTTCGCTTGTTGCGCGTTCATCTCGAGCCGGTCTTAGGCCATGATCGTGACAGGCAAAAGGGCGAAGCGCGCGCCGACTGCCCCGCAGGACACGTCCGGAGACAGCATGGCCAAGGCCCCCAAGACCCCGCCCAAAACGCTCGCAGTCGCGTCCGCGCCGCGCAAGCCCGGCCGGACGACCTCCGCCAAGCCCCGCGCACCGCGCGCGAAGAAGGTCGTCGCTGAAGCCGACCCGGTCATCCCTGCAGCGACTTCGGGCCCTTCGGACACGGCCACGGCAGCAGATGCGACGCCGGACACCGCCTCCGCCAACCCCTTCGCCTTCCCCGGCGAGGAACAGCGCCAGATGATCGAGACACTCTCGATCAACCTGGCCAAGGCCGCCATGACCGCACAGGCCGCGATCGCCGAGGCTGCCCTGGCCCAGGCGGATCGCCCTGCCGCCCTGTCGGCCGACCCCTTCAACGTGGGCCCGGCCATGAACTCGGTCATGACCAGCCTCGCCGCCCGCCCGGACAAGCTGTTCGCCGCCCAGGCCGACCTGTTCAACCGCTACATGGACCTGTGGGCCACCACCGCCCGCCGCGTCTCTGGCGAAGAAGCGGCCCAACCGTCGAAGGACAAGCGCTTCAAGGACCCCGCCTGGGCCGAGAACCCCATGTTCGACGTCATGCGCCAGTCCTATCTGGTCACGGCCGACTGGATGAACGGGCTGGTCTCCTCGGTCGACGACGTCGATCCCCGCACAAAGCGCCGCGCCGAGTTCTTCACCAAGCTTCTGACCGACGCCTTCTCGCCCTCAAACTTCCTCGCTTCCAATCCGGCGGCGCTCAAGGCCATGGCCGACACCAACGGCGAGTCCCTGGTGAAAGGGATGCAGAACTTCGCCGCCGACCTCGAGCGCGGCATGGGCAAGCTCAAGATCAGCCAGGCAGACTACGGCCGTT
>JADCBH010000009.1 GCA_020253595.1 Brevundimonas sp. | reverse complement strand
CGTTTCGGGATCGAGCCCCAGCACATCGCGTATGAAACCTGAGTCCAGCACCTGGGCCGTAAAGACCTCCTCCAGCGTCTCAACTTCACCGATCGCCCGTTCCACGGCCTCCAGTTCGGCGTCGGTGAACCCCACGATCCGAAGACGGTCATGGTCCAGACCCGGAGCTCCGACGAGCGTTCGTCGTCCCAGAACCCAGCGTTCGGCCGTCTCAGGATCTCCGCCTGCGGTTGCGATGGCGGCATGGAGGGCAGGATGCAGACGGCGCATCGTCTCGCCCGTTTCCGTCTGGACGGTCTGGATCGGTGTCAGGGCACCGAGGCCGAGGCGCAAGGCTGTGTGCGGGTCGGGGGGAGCAAGCGCGATCAGGGTGTGGCGACGACCGGATGTGCGGGCCGCCTTTTGGGCTGTCTGCAGCGCCACACGCGCCCGATCGCCCAGACCGCTTTCGCCGACGGTCTGCAGGCGGGTGGCGAAGTCTGAGTCGGAGAGTTCGGAAACCGTCGACCAGCCGTCTGCCGGATGAAGGGCCGATGCGAGCTCGCTGGACGTCACCGAGGCCTGCGCCGCCGCCAACGCTGCCACGGCAATCATGTCGGAGCGGCTCTCAAGTCCACGGCCGGCCAGCAGGAAGCCTTCCAGAATACCGTCCAGCTCAAGCCGGATCGGTCGCAGGGCATAGCGAACGCGCGCCATTGAACCATCCACCGTAAAGCCGCAGGCGGTCTCGATCTCCAGCGCCGTGGTCCAGAGCCGGACCATGGCTTCGAGGTTTCCAACTGCATCGCCACCCAAGGCACAGAGGTTGGGCCAGCTCAGGATCACCGAAGGCGCGTCGGCAACGGCTGCCACAGCGTCCGCTGACCTTGGGTCGAAGGCCAGTGCCAGGGGACTGGCGAGCGCCGCCCGCGCCGCAACCGTGACGACCTCGCGGCACGCGCCTTCCGCCACCAGCGCCACCCGTTCGGAGGGAGCCGCTGCCCTGTCCGGAGCGATGAACGTCTCGCCACCGATGGCTCTGAGGATCGCCGCATCATCCGCGCCGGCCTGACGCGCTGCCCAGGCGGCACGCGCCAGCGCCGGATTGGTGGTGGGATCCGAGCAGTCAGCCTCTGGGCCCTCGCACCGTGCGACCGCATCAGACACGGCGTTCAACGCGCTGCAAACCCGGTGCAGAGCCGAGACGGCCATGGCCTCACCCTGTCGTCGGCGGGTCTCTGCGTCGAACGCCAGGCGTTCGTCCGCGAGATCCAGGCGGGCGGCGAGGTCTTTGGGAGCCGGCCCGTGTGGGTCGTCGGCGATGGGATGGATCCTCGCGCCATCTGCCCGGGAAGCTCCCGGAGCGCCCAGGCCCAAGAGAACAGACGCCGTCAGGTCATCGGCGAAGGCGCGGGCATCTTTCTCGCTTCCAAATACCCCCAAAGCGCGGCCCCAGGCCGCGAGCCTCGCCGCCCAACGATCGATCGCACCGTCCAGAACGGGCGAGGGTGATGCCAAAGCTTCGCTGAGACGGGGAAGGTCCGTTGGCTGGTCGTCGATCCAGTTCAGCCAGGCCTCTACCCGGACATCGGTCCATCCCGACGGCGTGATGACGGAAACAACGCTGTTCGCTCGCTCCACGGTGCGCCGTTCCAGACGGAGGTCGCGGATCAGGTCGTGGAATCGGGGCGAGAAGCGCATGCGCGGGGCCTCGGGCGGCGAAGACTGAGATTCTAGGCCCCCTACAATCGCTGCCGCAATAGATATGGCGGGAGCAAAGGCTGTTACCCCCAAGATGTTGATCGCGCCGTTCGCATCGCCGCGCTGGACGTGAAGGGACGCGGTTTCTATGATCACCGACGTTGGTCCGGCCTCCCTGCCGGCGTGTTTTTCGGACGGACAAGCCCGTGCTCGGCAAGATCTTCGGTTGGACCTCGGGCGCGACGCTCGGGACGCTGTTCACCATCGCCAAGCGTGGCGAACTGGTCGGAGCGGACGAGTTCGGCAACAAATACTACCAGTCGCGCGATCACGTCAGCTACGACGGCCGCCGTCGACGCTGGGTCGTCTACAATGGCTATGCTGAAGCCTCCAAGGTGACGCCGGACTGGCACGGCTGGCTGCACTACACCTTCGACGAACCGCCGACAGAGGCACCCCTGCCGCGCCGCCGATGGGAAAAGGACTATCAGCCCAACATGACCGGCACTCCTTTGGCCTGGCACCCGCCCGGTTCTCTGGCGGCCGAGGGTGTCCGCCCCGCCGCCACCGGCGACTATGAGGCCTGGAAGCCCGAATGAACCGCATGCGTCTGCTGACTGTCGGCGTAGCGGCCCTGGCCCTGGCGGTCGGCGGCGGTGTCGTCGCGGGCGGGATGCAGGACGCCCCGCCGCAGGATGCCGCGCCTGCTGCTGATCCCGTGGCGGAGGAAATCCGCAGGCAGCTCAACCAGGAATCTGCACCCGCAGGGGATCCGGCACCGGAAAACCCCGTTGCCATCGTGCCGCCTTCGCCCACGGTCGAGACGGCGGCAGTGGAAGGCGATCCCGCCGCTGCAACCGATGAAGAGGCGGCGTCCGAAGAAGACCAGGAAGAGGGCGAAACCGACGAGGAGAAGGCCGAGCGCCTCGCTGACGAGACGCCGACCCCACGCCAGCGCCGTCGCGTCGCCATCGTTGAAGCCATCGACAAGATCACCGCCGAAAGCATGCGTTTCGAGGTCGAAGTCGGTGGCCGCCCGGTGCGCTTCAACCAGTCCCTGATCTTCACTGCGCGCGCCTGCGAGGTCGCGGCCGAGAACGAGCTGGTGGCCGACTCTGTCGCCTATCTGGAGGTGACGCTGCAGCCGCGCGGGACGGTTCGGGCTGAGCCGCGTCAGATCTTCCGCGGCTGGATGTATGCCTCCACGCCGGCGCTCAGCGGGCTTCAGCACCCGATCTATGACGCATGGGTCGTGGGCTGCAAGGAATAGGCGACGGCCTTTGTGCCCATGAGCGGGCGTGACAGGGCGGACGGGTCAGGCTGAACCTGCATCGCCGCCTCCAGCATGCGCAGATAGGCGAACTGCGGCGTCTCGATCAGGCCGAACTGGTCCAGGTGGGGCGTGCGGAACTGGGCGTCGAGCAGCCGCCAGCCCCCGAGCTTCAGCCGCGCCACCAGATGGATGAGGGCGACCTTTGAGGCGT
Organism: Brevundimonas sp.; assembly: GCA_020253595.1. GTDB lineage: Bacteria > Pseudomonadota > Alphaproteobacteria > Caulobacterales > Caulobacteraceae > Brevundimonas. The sequence continues at coordinate 1,114 of JADCBH010000009.1, read as the reverse complement.
CGGTCGCCCGGCTGAACATGCTCTCGCCGAAGAAGGCGCCGCCGAGCGTCACGCCATAGAGGCCGCCGACCAGGACTTCGTCCTTCCAGCACTCGATGGAATGGGCCCGGCCCATCGCGTGGAGCTCCAGATAGAGCCGCCGGATCGGAGCGTTGATCCAGGTGTCCTCGCGACCCGGGGCCGACGCCGCGCAGGCGTCGATCACTGCCCCGAAGGCGGTGTCGAACCGAACGTCGAACGGCTCGGAGCGCACGGTGCGACGAAGGCGGGTCGGGATGTGGAAGCCGTCAAGCGGAATGACGCCCCGCATCTCCGGCTCGACGAGGAAGACGCGGGGGTCGTCGCGGGCCTCGCCCATCGGAAAAACGCCCCGGGCGTAGCAGCGCAGCAGATCGTGGGCGGTGAAGATGTCCATAGGCACCTACCGCCGGGCCGTGCCTACTGTGCCCGCTTCTTCGCCCACTGTTCCAGCCAGTGGATGTCGTAGTCGCCCGACAGGATGTCCGGTTCCTGCAGCAGGCGCTGGAACAGGGGGATGGTCGTGTCGATGCCGCCGACAACCATTTCGTTGAGGCTGCGCTTGAGGCGAGCGACGCATTCGGCGCGGTCGCGGCCGTGGACGATCAGCTTGCCGATCAGGCTGTCGTAGTAGGGCGGGATCGAATAGCCGGCGTAGATAGCGCTATCCAGCCGCACGCCCAGACCCCCGGGCGCGTGGAAGTCGGTGACCGTGCCGGGCGAGGGCGCGAAGGTCTCGGAGTTCTCGGCGTTGATCCGCACCTCGATGGCGTGGCCCTCGAAGTGGATCTCTTCCTGGGTAAAGGACAGCGGCAGGCCGGCCGCGATGCGGATCTGTTCGCGGACAAGGTCGACGCCGGTGATGGCCTCGGTCACGGGATGCTCGACCTGCAGGCGGGTGTTCATCTCGATGAAGAAGAACTCGCCGTCCTCCCACAGGAACTCGATGGTGCCGACGCCCAGGTAGCCGATCTTGCCGATCGCCTTGTTCACGACCTCGCCGATCTTGACCCGTTCGGCCGCTGTCAGGGCGGGCGAGGGGGCTTCTTCCAGCACTTTCTGGTGGCGGCGCTGCAGCGAGCAGTCGCGTTCGCCG
>JADCBH010000089.1 GCA_020253595.1 Brevundimonas sp. | reverse complement strand
GCTGGAGATCAGGCCGGCGCGGTTCAGCAGTATGCCCAGGCTTTGCAGGGCTGGCCGACCGAGGGTTGGGCCGGCGAAGTGACCCTGAAGCTCGCGCGAGGGCTGGAGGCCACCAATCGCGACGCCCAGGCTTGTGCGGCGCTCGGCGAGTACCAGCGCCGCTACGCCGCCTCCTCGACGCCGGCGTTGCGCGAGATCGCGGCCCGCACGCGGACCCAGGCGAACTGCCGCTGAACGCGGACGGTCCGTCTGCCGGACTGGAGCGGCGGGTCGCTGCAGTTCTGGACGCCCGGCTGCAACGGGATGCGGATCATCCCGTCGCGATCGCCCTGTCCGGAGGCGGGGATTCGGTCGCCCTGCTTGGCATGGCGACCGATTGGGCGCGGATCGCGCGACGGCGGGTACTGGCCATCACCGTCGATCACGGCCTTAACCCGGACAGCGCGTCCTGGAACCGTCTCTGCGAAGCCGAGGCGCGTCGACTGGGTGCGGACTGGGTGCTGCGCCGCTGGGAGGGAGACAAACCGTCCACCGGCTTGCCGGCGGGTGCCCGCCGTGCGCGACACGCCCTGATCGCCGATGCCGCGAGAGACGCAGGGGCGCGCGTCGTCCTGTTCGGGCACACCGCCGATGACGTCGTCGAGGGCGACTGGATGCGGGAGCGGGGCTCCACCTTGGGGCGACTGCGCGAATGGTCGCCAAGCCCGGCCTGGCCGGAGGGACGCGGGCTGATGCTGCTACGGCCCATGCTGTCAGAGCGGCGCGAGGCGTTGCGGGACTCTCTCCGTGCAAGGGGGGCAGGGTGGATCGACGATCCGGGCAACACGCGGTTTGAGCGCGGCAGGGCTCGACAGGCTTTAGCCGCACTCATTGCGGACGCACCCGAAGCGGTGTGGGGCGACGGAAGTTACCGCTCAGAGGCTTCCCTTTCGGCCCCTCGACTTGCGGATTGCTTCGCTCCCCGCGCCTCAACCCCCCTTCCGCTCGGAGAAGGGTTCGAGGGAGGGGACGATCTGTCCGCGACGATCCTCTGCGCCGCCGGACACGACCGCTTGCCGCGATCTGACCGGCTCGATGCCCTCTTGGACCGGCTTGCCCGCAGTCACCCCTTCACAGCCACCCTCGCAGGCGCCCGGATCGAGGCGACGGGCCACCGCCTCCTCATTCTGCGCGAGGCCGGTGAATTCCGCCGCCGCCCGCCCGTGCCGCTTCCGCTGACGCCGGATCGGCCCGCTGTCTGGGACGGCCGCTATGAGATCACCACGAGCGAACCGGGCTGGTCGGTGGTTCCGGCGCTGGGCCGCCTGGCCGCCCTGTCCGACGCCGACCGTGCCGTCGCGGCCCGATCCCCGGCGGCGGCGCGCGGTGCCCTGCCGGTCCTGATCCGGGACGGTGATCCGCGCCCGGTTCTTGCATGGCGAAACGCGAGGGTTCTGGCGCTTGCGCCGCGCCGCCTGAAGCTGGCCCAATGGGCGTTTTCGGGCGAAACGACGCAGGAACGGGACCTCGTTTCACCCGTGCATGGCGAAACGCTTCCGCCTGACCTATTTTGACGTGACCTGAGTATCATCCATGCTGGCCGGGTGGTCGGCGACGAGGATTTCCAACCGATGAACCTTCGCAATCTGGCGATCTGGGGCGTGATCATTCTGGGGCTGCTGGCGGTCTATGCCGCGGTCAGTCAGAACGGCGGGACCCTGCCGGGCCAGCCCGCCGGCGCAGCGGCGCAGGCGCGACCTGAGACCATCACCTATTCTCGCCTGGTCGAGGCGGTCGAGGCGCGTGACATCAAGTCGGCCCAGGTGCGCGGCGACCAGGTGACCGGTGTGTTCCAGAACGACACCCGCTTCACGACAACCACGCCCTTTCCGAACGAGGACCTGGTCAACTCCATGCTGGCCTCGGGCACCCAGGTCGACGTCAAGACGACGCGTCAGGCCTGGTGGCAGGGGCTGTTGATCGGTCTGCTTCCCATCCTTCTGCTGGTCGGCGTCTGGATCTTCTTCATGCGTCAGATGCAAGGCGGGGCGCGCGGGGCCATGGGCTTCGGCAAGTCCAAGGCAAAGCTGCTGACGGAACACAAGGGACGCAAGACGTTCGAGGACGTCGCCGGCGTGGATGAGGCCAAGGAAGAGCTCCAAGAGGTCGTCGACTTCCTGAAAGACCCCGGCAAGTTCCAGCGACTGGGCGGCAAGATTCCCAAGGGGGCCCTGCTGGTTGGCCCTCCGGGCACCGGCAAGACCCTGCTCGCTCGGGCCGTGGCAGGTGAAGCAGGCGTGCCCTTCTTCTCGATCTCGGGTTCCGACTTCGTCGAGATGTTCGTCGGCGTCGGTGCCAGCCGCGTGCGCGACATGTTCGAACAGGCCAAGAAGAACGCGCCCTGCATCATCTTCATCGACGAGATCGACGCCGTCGGCCGCCATCGTGGTGCCGGTCTGGGCGGCGGCAACGACGAGCGCGAGCAGACCTTGAACCAGCTGCTGGTCGAGATGGATGGCTTTGAGGCGTCGGAGAATATCATTCTGATCGCGGCGACCAACCGCCCCGACGTTCTGGACCCCGCGCTGCTCCGTCCCGGCCGCTTTGACCGGCAGGTCGTGGTGCCGAACCCGGACGTCTCCGGCCGCGAGAAGATCCTGCGTGTCCACATGAAGGATGTGCCGCTGGCCGCCGACGTCAACGTCAAGACCATCGCGCGCGGCACCCCGGGCTTCTCGGGCGCCGACCTGGCCAATCTGGTCAACGAAGCGGCCCTGATGGCGGCGCGTCGGGATCGGCGGATGGTCACGCACCGTGACTTCGAGGACGCCAAAGACAAGGTCATGATGGGCGCGGAGCGCAAATCGATGGCCATGAACGAGGAAGAGCGTCGTCTGACGGCCTATCACGAGGGTGGTCACGCCATCGTGGCGATCAACGTCAAGATGGCCGATCCGGTGCACAAGGCGACGATCGTCCCGCGCGGTCAGGCCCTGGGCATGGTGATGCAGCTGCCGGAAGGCGACCGCTACTCCATGAAGTACCAGCAGATGATCGACCGGATCGCCATCATGGCCGGCGGCCGCGTGGCCGAGGAGCTGATCTTCGGCAAGGAGAACATCACCTCGGGCGCATCGTCCGACATTCAGCAGGCGACCAAGCTGGCGCGCCGCATGGTGACCCAGTGGGGCTTCTCCGATGTGCTCGGCACCGTGGCCTACGGTGAGAATGAGCAGGAGGTGTTCCTGGGTCACTCGGTCTCGCGCACCCAGAATATCTCGGAAGAAACAGCCCGGATCATCGACGCCGAGGTCAAGAAGCTGGTCACGTCCGGCTGGGACGAGGCGCGCAAGATCCTGACCGACAAGGCCGAGGACCTCGAGAAGCTGGCCCAGGCCCTGCTCGAATACGAGACCCTGTCGGGCGAGGAGATCAAGGATCTGCTCGAAAAGGGCGCAGCTCCGAACCGCGACGAGAACAACTTCCCCAACGCCGGTCCTTCGGTCGCCGTGCCGGTGACCCCGGTGTCGGAAGGAGTCTCTGTGGTGGCCTCGGAAGAGCACCGCCCCCTCCACTGACGACACGGAAAAGCCCGCCCGGTTCGCCGCGCGGGCTTTTCTTCGTCAGACTAGTTTGCATTATAGACAAGTCTGTTGTACCCCGAATTATCCAAGGGGCATGAGAGACATTGACGGCCATGTTTGCGAAGACATCGAAGACATCGGTGGAGGCACCGATAGAGACATCGGCGACAGGCGAGACAGCTCAACGCCTGCACGGGCTGGATGCGCTACGTGGCGGAGCGCTGTTGCTGGGCGTTCTGCTCCACGCCAGCCTCGCCTTCTTTCCGCAGCAGACCTGGATCGTCCACGACGAGAGCCGGTCGATCGGCGCGGCCTGGATCTTCTACGGGATCCACCTGTTCCGCATGACGGCCTTCTTCCTGATCGCCGGCCTGTTCGCTCACATGATGCTGGCGCGGAAGGGCTGGTGGGGCTTCGCGCGCGATCGGGTCAGCCGCATCGCCGGGCCGCTGGCCGCCTTCTGGACACCGGTCATGGCCGGCATCATCACCGCGCTGGTCTGGAACGCCTATGTCCAGGGCTGGGTCACGCCCGGAGCGCCGACGCCCCCGACGCCGACCTATGACTGGACCAACTTTCCCCTGACCCACCTGTGGTTCCTGTGGGTGCTGGTGGTCTTCTACGCCGCGACCCTGATCCTGCGCGCGCCGTTCGCGGTGCTGGACCGTGACGGTCACTGGGGCCGCGTCCTGGATCGCCTGACCGGGATGCTGATCGGTCCTTGGACGCCCGCGGTCCTGGCGGCCCCCCTGGCCCTGACCTTGTGGCTCGACCCGACCTGGGTCGCCTTCTTCGCCATTCCCACGCCCGACGAGGGCCTCGTGCCCAACGCCGCCGCCCTGACCGGGTTCGGTCTGGCGTTCGGCCTGGGCTTCCTGCTCGACCGCCGCCGTGACCTGCTGGACCGCATCGCCGCCTGGTCGCCGCTGCTGCTGGCCATCGCGGTCGGGACGGGCGTCGCGGGCTGGTATCTGGCTGGCGGCCCGCGTCTGGAGCCGATGGTCGAACCGACCTTCGACAAGGCCGTCGCGGCCTGGACGACGGCGCTCGCCGTCTACAGCTCGGCGCTGGCGGCGATGGGGCTGTGCCTGCGCTTCCTGTCGGGCCGCAGCGCGATCCGGCGCTACCTCGCCGACGCCTCCTACTGGGTCTACATCGTCCACCTGCCGCTGGTGATGCTGGCCCAGGTCTGGGTGCAGGACTGGGCGGGACCGTGGTGGCTGAAGCTCGGGGGGATCACGCTCGGCGTGCTGGCGGTGTCCCTGGCCACCTATGAGCTGGCGGTGCGCCATACCTTCGTCGGGACGTGGCTGAACGGCCGCCGTATCCCGTGGCGACGGCCGCGCACAGAACCCTCGCCGGCTGCTGCTGAATAGCTTGCCAAGCGCGGCCGGCTCGTCCACCCCGGGCGGGCCGGTCGCCCCTTCCGAGTCGCCCCATGACCCAGACCCCCCGCACCGCCGCCGAGGCCGACCTCGCCTTCATGCGCTCGATCGTCGAGGGCGACGGCCGCCCGCCGATGACCATGGCCGTCTGCTATCTGGCGGGAGGGTTGCTGTACGGGCTGCAGTGTCTGTTCCACGTCGGTCAGATCATCGGGCTGGTCCGTTGGCCCGCCCTGCCCAGTCTGACCTTCATCGTGCTGATCAGCGTGACCTTCCTGCTGATCCTGGTCTGGGCCATCGTGCAGGACCGCAAGGACGGCGTGGGCAACCACGGGCCTGCGGCCGCCCGCACCCTGAAGGCGGCCTTCAGCGCCACGGGCATGGCCAATGCCGCCGTCATCATCATCTTCGGCGTGGGTGCTGCGCGGGACAACGACTTCGCCATCTGGCTCTACTATTCGGCCATCGTCTTCGCGCTGCAGGCCGCGGCCTGGTACGTGGCCTGGACGCTGAAGCGGAAGGCCTGGATGCTGGCCACCGCGATCGGTGGCTGGATCACGGCCGTGGCTTTGGGCGTGCTGGTCCGCGAGACGATGTGGTACCTGGCCGTCTGCACCGTCGCCCTGTTCGTGCTGTTCGCCGGTCCGGGCTGGATCATGATGCGCGATGTGCTCAGGTCGCGGCGGAACGGCGCCTGATCCATGGGGCTGGCCGATCTCGGCAAGATCGACGAGGTCATCCACGGTCGCATGCGGCTGGGGATCATGGTCTATCTGGCCGACGTCGAGACCGCCGACTTCACCGAGCTGAAGACCGTGCTGGAGGCGACGCAGGGCAACCTGTCGGTCCATCTCAAGAAGCTGGAGGAGGCCGGCTACGTCGCCATCGACAAGAGCTTCAAGGACAACAAACCCTTGACCCGCATCACCCTGACGGGCGAGGGCCGCTCCGCATTCGCCACCTATCTGGAGGCGCTGGGACGCCTGATCGGAGACAAGGGGTGAGCGTACGGCCACGGGTCATGGGCATCGTCAATGTGACGCCCGACAGCTTTTCGGACGGCGGGCGTTACGACAGCGACGAGGCCGGGCTGGCGCACGCCATGAAGCTGATCGGCGACGGCGCCGACATCCTCGACATCGGCGGGGAGAGCACGCGGCCGGGCGCGGAGCCCGTGTCGGCCGAAGACGAGATCGCCCGCGTCGTGCCCGTCATCGAGGCGGTCCACGCCCGCTGGCACGGCCCGATCAGCGTCGACACCATGAAGCCCGAGGTGGCGCGCGTCGCCATGGCTGCCGGGGCAACGATCTGGAACGACGTGACGGCGCTGGGGTTCTCGCCCGACGGCCCCAGGGTCGCCGCCGAGCTGAAGTGCGAGGTGGTGCTGATGCATATGTTGGGCGAGCCGCGCACCATGCAGATCGAGCCCCGCTACGACGACGTGGTCGCCGACGTCATGGCGTACCTGTCGGCCCGGGCGGAGGCGGCGATCGAGGCGGGTGTCGCGCGCGAGCGGATCACGCTGGATCCCGGCATCGGCTTCGGCAAGACGGTGGAGCACAACCTGGCCCTGATCGCCGCGCTGGATCGCTTTTCCGCGCTCGGCTTTCCGGTGCTTCTGGGCGCGAGCCGCAAGCGCATGATCCGCAACATCGACCCCTCCGCCGCCGAGGCGACGGACCGTCTGGGCGGCTCGATCGCCCTCGCGCTCGAGGGCGCCCGGCGGGGGGCTTCGATCCTTCGCGTTCACGACGTGCGGGAAACGGTGCAGGCCCTCAAGGTGCAGGCGGCCGTGGCCGCAGCCGACTGAGACCGCTGCCGCCCAGAAGCAGGGCAAAGACAACGGGCGTCATCGTCAGATAGGCCACTGCGCCGCCGAAGGTCGCTCCGGGCAGGGCGGCGAGCAGGAGGGTGTCGTTTCCGCCGGGGACGAGACTGGCTCCCACCGCCATGACAGCGCCCCCTGAGACCGACCGCAGAAGAGCCGCCGGATGCGGAGTGCGGGGGACGAAGGACCGTCGTCGCAGGCCCGACACCACGGCCCCGAGACACAGCAGGGTGAACATCCCCAGCCCGAGCGCCCCGGCGGCCATCAGTGGCATCGGCCCCTGCGGCGCCGCGAGCCGAACCGCGTCGGCCAGGGTCCAGCCCGGCGCGGCGGCGAACAGGGTGGCGCCGGCGACGCCCAGCACCACCATGGCCGAGCGCGCAGACCAGCGATGCGCCTCCTTGCGGTCGCCCAGGGCGCGCATGATCGCCCAGCCGAGCCAGAGCAGGACGCCAAAGCCGATCAGGACCAGCGCTGACACCTCTGACACATGCCCCAGCATATTGGGCCGGACCGGCGACGGTGCGGCACCCGCCATGTCCGCAACAATGAAGCCGAAAAACAGACCGACCGGCAGGCCCAGATAGCTCAGCCGGCCGTCCCCGATCCGTGAGATACTGCCCAGAAGACAGGCGCGGTTCAGCACCGCGCCGGCCCCCAGCAAAGCTCCGCCGGCGACCAGTCCAAGGCCCGTCGCCCGGTCCGGGGTCAGTTCGGCTGTGCCGGTCCAGGCGAGCGGCAGCCAGACCAGGCCGGCCGTCGCCGCCGCGACGGCGAAGCCCAGCAGCAGGGTGGGTCGCCGTTCTTCCAAAACCTGGCGCGCGGCCAGGACGGCGCAGGTGCTGCCCTGATTCAGGGCATAGCCCATGACGAAGGCGGCGATGGCGGCCAGACCCGCGAGGCCGAGGCTCAGGTTCATTCGAAATCGATCTCCCCAAGGGTCCATATTCGCCACGGCGCAGCGAAAGGCTACGCGGACTCGGGGCCTCCAGGGAGAGTCAGCCGTGTATCGTGTCAGTCAGAGTATGCCGCGAACACTGCCTCGGAAATGCTCTTGCGCGCTTCGTTCCAGACCGTGGGGCGTCCCGCCAATGCTTCGTCGAAGGCCACCAGGAAATCGTGCCAGCCAGGCGCGTATTCGCGCGGATCGTAACCGGCAGGGAACCGGTGCTCCAACCGCAGGCGGGTGCCCGACCCGTCCTGCGAGAGGCTCCACAGCAAGCGCGCATCCCCCGGAATCCAGGGTTCACGCCAGATCAGTTCCAGACGGTGCGGGGGGTCGATGGTGACCACCTCGCCCGTGACGGATCCGCCCAAAGCGAAGTCGATCCTCCATGCACCGCCGACCTCGGGCTCGAGCGTCTGCTGACCGATCCAGTCGGCCACGCGGGCCGGCTCGGTCAGCGCCGCCCAGACGCGTGCGACCGGATGATTGAGGTGGCGTTCGAAAACGACGGACGGCATGCCGTCCACGGTCTCCAGCCGACCGTCGGGCAGATACGTCATCGTGGGGTCTCCCGATCAAGGTGCGCCTCAAGCGCGTCTAGGTGGTTGCTCCAGAATCCGCGGTAATGCGTAAGCCAGCTGTCGATCTCACGCAGTGGCGCGGGATTCAGCGAATAGAGCCGACGGTTGCCATCGCCCCGCACACGGACGAGGCCCGCGCGGCGAAGGACTGCGAGATGCTTCGACACGGTGGGTTGGGCGACCGGCAAGGCACGCACGAAATCGCTCGCCGGTCGTTCTGCGCCCGACAGCATGTTCAGGATGGCGATGCGGCTGGGGTCTGCCAGTGCTTGGAACGTCGCGTGCATCCGGCTTTGGTAGATTCAATATTGCCATTTGGCAATATACGAATCGAGCGCGAACCATGGTGTTGTCCGCAGGTTCGAACTCCGGCATTTGACCGCGATGCATGCTCTTGGCCGCGTCCTGATCATTGCCGGTTCTGACTCCGGCGGCGGCGCGGGGGTCCAGGCCGACATCAAGGCGGTGACAGCGATGGGTGGCTATGCCGCCACGGCCATCACGGCGATCACGGTGCAGAACACCCTGGGCGTCCACGGCGTCCATCCCCTGCCGCTCGACCTGATCGAGGCCCAGGCCCGGGCCGTGCTCGACGACATCGGGGCCGATGCGGTCAAGACCGGCATGCTGGGCTCGGTTTCTGTGGTCGAGCGCGTCGCGGCCATCCTCGACACGACCGGGGCACCGGCCGTGGTCGACCCGGTCATGATCGCCAAGGGCGGTGCGTCCCTGCTGGACGACAACGCGGTCGAGGCGGTGAAGACCCTCATGGTCCCGCGCGCCGCGATCCTGACGCCCAATGCGCCCGAGGCCGAGGCCCTGACGGGGCTCGTCGTCGCGGACCTGGATGGCCAGCGCCGGGCGGGCGAGGCCCTGCTGGTCCTGGGGGCGCGCGCCGTGCTGATGAAGGGCGGCCACGTCGAGGGGCCGACAGTGATCGATCTGCTTCTGACCCCGACCGGCGAGACCCTGCTGGAGGGGCCGCGCATCGAGACGACCTCGACCCATGGCACGGGCTGCACGCTCGCCAGCGCCGTCGCCGCAGGACTGGCGCAGGGATGGCCGATCGAGACCGCGGTCGCCGAGGCTTGGGCCTATGTGTCCGAGGCGATCCGCAGGGCCCCTGGGCTGGGTGCCGGCCATGGACCGCTGGATCACGGCTGGACCCTGCGGGACCGTCCATGAGCGCCGCTTTGGAGGCCCGGTTGGTCGAGACGGTCCGAGCCGATCCGGACCTGATGCACGTCCTGACGGTCGCGCGGTCGCTAGACCTGCCGGACTGGCGGATCTTCTCCGGGGCCGTCTACCAGACCGTCTGGAACGCTCTGGGCGGCCACCCGGTCGGCTATGGTCGCAAGGACTATGACCTCGGCTACTTCGACCCGGACACGTCCTGGGACGCCGAGGACGTGATCATCCGACGTGCCGCGGCCGCCTTCGAGGCGCCGTTTCGCAGTCAGGTCGAGGTGCGCAATCAGGCCCGGGTGCATCTGTGGTTCAGGGACCGCTTCGGAGAGGACTACGAGCCTCTGTCGTGCACGGACGAGGCGCTGGGCCGGTTCGTCGCCCCGGCCTTCGCCGTCGGCATCCGGCTGGAGCAGAACGACGCGATCTCGGTGGCTGCGCCATTCGGCCTGGAGGACGTCTTCGACCGGGTGATCCGGCCCAATCCGAACCGGCCTCGCGCGTTGGGATGGGACCGGGCGGTCGGCAGCGCCGTGGCCCGCTGGCCCGAAGTCACAGTGATCGATCCGGCCTAGGCGGTCTCGATCCGGCACCTGCTGGATGCAGGCTGATCATCGTCACATGCGATGGGCCGGCAACGCCCGCGCCGGGCGTGCGTTGTGACCGACAGGACGCCGCTCCCACAGGCGTGGCGCATCCTTCTCGCGATCCTCACCTTTCGCCCCGGGGCGACCAAGGAGCCATCCATGACTGCCGAGATCATCAATACCGGCCTGACCAAGGCCGAGCGCACCGATGTGTCGCGAGAACTGACCAAGGTCCTGGCCGACAGCTTCGCCGTCTACATGAAGACGCACGGCTATCACTGGAATGTGCGCGGGCCGGAGTTCTTCACCCTGCACACCCTGCTGGAGCAGCAATATCGCGACATGTGGGAGGCGCTGGACGAGATCGCCGAGCGCATCCGGGCGCTGGGGGAGTTCGCCCCTCAGGGCTACGCCACCTTCGCCAACCTGTCCTCGATCAAGGACGGCGATCCCGACAAGGACGCCACCGCCATGCTCAAGGAACTGATGAAGGACCATGAGACCCTGATCGCCACCTGCCGCAAGGCGATCGAGGCCGCCGACGAGGACGGCGATGACGTCACGGTGGACCTGCTGACCCAGCGGCTGGCGGCCCACGAGAAGTTCACCTGGATGCTGCGGTCCACCCTGGGCGGGCGCTGAGGCGTGACCTCGGCGTAAGGGTCTGTCAGAAAGCCGCCGTGAATCCCTGTTAGGGCACAGGGCTTACCGGCGGTCCTCGCCGCAATCCGTGAGCGCAAATGCGTTTCGACCCCGCCAGCCTGATCGTCCGGATGGGCCGCGCCGTGCGCGGTCATCGGCTGCTGGCGGTCGCTCCGGCGGTGCTCGCGGCCTTTGGCGTGGCCGTCGCGGCCAGCTCGGCGGCTCGTCCGGATTTCGAGCGGACGGCCGAGGGCATCGCCCGGCTGACGCGCGGGGACTGGACGCAGGTGGGCTTGCTGGCGGTGTCTTCGCGGATGGACGCGGCCCAGATCGCGCTGGCCGCCCGTTTCGACCCCAATGATCCAAGGCCGGCACCTCTCGGTCTCACGCCGGGCTGGGAAAGCCTGACACTGGCCGGAAAGCCGGGTTTTGAACTCGGCGCGAGCGGGCGTGGCGCGCATCGGCTGAATGCCGCCATGCCGATCGAGCTCGGTGCCCTTCGGCCTGCGCGCCCGTTCGCGTTCACCCCGGCGAGCCCCGCTGACCGCGCCCGCGCCCTTCGGTGCCTGACGCAGGGCATCTATTACGAGGCGGCGCTGGAGAGCACCAAGGGCCAGGAGGCCGTGGCTCAGGTCATCCTGAACCGGGTGCGCGATCCCAACTATCCGAACACGGTCTGCGGCGTCGTGTTCGAGGGGGCGGAACGAGTGACGGGCTGCCAGTTCAGCTTCACCTGCGACGG
>JADCBH010000088.1 GCA_020253595.1 Brevundimonas sp. | reverse complement strand
GTGGATCGAGGTGTCCTCATCCAGGGTGTTGGTCACCGATAGCCGGGCCGTCTGGCCTTCGCGCAGGCGGATCAAAGGAGCGGGAAGCGTCCCGTTGACGGTGATGGCGTGCCCGGTCCGTCCGCCGACCGTGAACGGCGAATGGCCGACGCTAAGCCGAACTTTCGGCCCTTCCAGGGTGGGCAGGTCGGCTCGCAGCCCCGCTGACCCGCTCTGTGCCCAAGCGGGCAGTAGCCCTTGCACGGCTAAAAGCCCCGTGCCGCCCGCGAAGCCGCGCAGCAAGGCGCGACGGTCTGTCTGGATCGGTCTCATGCGTCAGTCTTGGCCCATCTGTCTGACAGGCCTTACGCCAGAACCGCGCGCGCCCCTCGCGACGGCTGGTCGCAGGAGCTCATTCGGATGGGCCGAGGCGATCCAACAAGGCCTTGCGGGCGCGGGCAATCCGCAGTTCGACCGCCTTGGATGACAGCCCCAAAATAGCTCCGATCTCGGCATGGGAACGGCCCTCCAGCGCCGCGAGCAGAAGCGGCGCGCGTTGGCCGTCGGGAAGATCACTCAGGGCGCGGTTCAGACCCTCCACCCGCCGCCGATCATCCGCCCTCTCCTCGGCGCCGGGCGCCGGGTCGCCGACCGTCATGGCTTCCGGCGCATCCAGGCCCATGACGCCCCGGACCAGCCGACGCACGCGACGGCGGCGGCTCCAGTCGCGGCATTTGTTCAGGGCGATGGTGCGCAGCCAGGCGCCGAACGATCGGTTGGGATCGTAACGCCGGATCGACAGCCAGGCGGCGGCGTAGGTCTCCTGAGTCAGGTCCAGCGCCTCGTCGGGGTCGCCAACGTAGCGGGTGATGAGGCGATGCAGGTCGCCCTTCGTCGCGATCATCAGGCGCGCGAACGCCGCCCGGTCTCCCTGGGCGGCCTGGCCTTCGTCGGTGTCGCCAGCCCCCACCCCGGCGTCAGTCGGCGTCGGCGCGCAGGGTCTCGACCACGGCGCGATCGAATTCTTCCGCCTGCTCGGGCGTCAGCACGGCGCGCATCTCGAACACATGGCGGATCGTCGCCATCTGGAGATCGCCCATGGCGCCGTGGAAATGCTCGACGGCGGCCTGCACCTCGGGCGTGTCGCCCCGGCTTTGGGCGATGGCGGCGGACAGTTCCTGGTTCGCCGCGCGGACTTCCGCTTCCAGCGGTCTGCGCCTCGCCGCGAAGGCGGCCTCGACCTGGTCCAACCGACGGTCCTGGTCCGGGGTCAGGTCCAGCCGCTCATGCACGATATGATGCAGATCGGCGGGCTGATTTTGGTGCGCCGACCAGGTCATCGCCCCCCAGGCGGCGGTGGCTCCCACGACAGCGGCCAGGACAGCGGTGACGAGCGTGGACTTCAGGCCGCTCATCCCAGGACGCTCCGCATATCCAGCGGCGCCGCCGCCATCCGGGGGCTGAATACGGCGAGTTCGCTTCGACCCTGGTTGACCGCCGGGGCGGACACGCCGCCGGCGACGCCGCCGATGCCCGCCGCAACGCATAGGGCCGCGACCCGCAGCTTCCGTTCACGCGACCGTGCCTGCGTCTGCGCGACACGGTTCCAGACGCCATCCTCCAGGCCGTCCAGAGCCTCGGCGCGCGACGATGGCGTTTGTGCGATCAAAGTGTCCAGGTCTGTCATGCCGATCGTCTCCATGCGTCTCGCCCCTCTACGCACCGGTCCGATAGCCCCCTCGCGAGGGGACGGTTGGTCTTCGGCGTAAACGGAGCATAGTCCCGATCCAGACTTTCAAGGAGCCGTCGATGAAGCGCCTGATCCTCGCCGCTGTTCTGGCCGCCTCGGCGCCCGCCGCGATGGCCCATGAGCCGGCTGTCGCGCCTGCGTCCGCACAGGTCGTCGATGGCGCTGCGGCTCCGGCGATCTCGGTCGTGGACGCCTTTCACGCCGCCCTGAGCTCGGGCGAGAGCGAGGCGGTCCTCGCCCTCCTGAGCGAAGACGCCATGGTTCTGGAAGAAGGCGGCGCCGAGCGATCGCGCGACGAATACGCCGGCCATCACCTGCCCGCCGACATGGACTACGCCGCCGCCACCGAGGCCGAGATCACCCGCCGCGTGGCCTGGGTGGAGGGCGATATCGCCTGGGTTCTGACAGAGGGCCGCACCAGTGGCGCGTTCAATGGTCGGCCCGTTGATAGTATCACCGCCGAGACCATGATCCTGCAACGCCAGGCCGAGGGCTGGCGCATCCGCCACATCCACTGGTCGTCGCGCGCGCCGACCTGAGGCTCACATCGAGGCGGGCGGCATCTGCACGCCAATCGCCGCGACCAGGCCAAGCAGGGCAAACCCCGCCAGCATCTCCAGACCGATGCTGATCCTTAGTCGCCGCACCACGCGATCGGTGTCAGCTTGAGCCTCGACCGCGCGCGACAGCGATGGCGTCAGCGTGAAGCGGTTGTGCGCCGCCAGTCCGACCATCACGGCGAACAGCACCAGCTTTGCGATCAACAGGAGGCCCCAGGTCGAGCCTGTAATGCGGCCGAGGCCCTCGGCGCCGATCAGGAAAGCCGCGTTGATCAGGCCGGTCGTGACAAGGACGGCCACCGCCACGGTTCCGACGGAGGCGAACCCTGCTAGGGACCGCGCCGTTCCTGAGGCCTCTCGCGGCTTTGGACGGATCAGCAGCAGGCAAAAGCCCGCCAGTGCGCCCAGCCAGACAGCGCCAGTAAGCGCGTGGACGATGTCGGCCGCCAGATGCAACACTCCAAGGTAGCCCTCACTGGCGGCGCCATGCCCGCTCCAGGCGAAACTCACCACGGCCCCGGCGAAGGCGACGATCGCAACCCACTCGCCTGCTCTCCGTCCCCGACCCAGGACCAGGGCGGTGACACCCAGCAGAGCCAGAGCGGCCCGCACCACATGCGCTATGCCCAGGCTCGTGGACTGAACGACATAACTAAGCGCCGCCGGGTCCAGTCCCGCCGCCCAACCTCCCGCCATCATGGCCGCCTGGGCCGCAAGACCGCCCAACGCGCTGACCGCAAGGACGAGGGCCGCAAGGATGGCCGCGCGTCTGGCGGATTGCGGACCGGGTTCGCTCAAGCCGAAAGCCTGGAACAGCGGCAGGCCGAGAGCCAGGAG
>JADCBH010000087.1 GCA_020253595.1 Brevundimonas sp. | reverse complement strand
GCGTCGACTGGCAGCGCCTCAAGGAGGCCCAGGCGTGGAAAGAGACGTCCCGCCTGAAGCTCACCAGACCCGAAGACGAGACACCTGCGCCGTCTCCGAGTCTTCCGGCGGTGAGGTCGAAGGCGGCTCCCAAGCCGAGAACCCCGAGAAAGAGCCGCAAGGCTTCGAGTTAGGCCGCTTCACAGACCATCAGGCGTGAAAAAGCCCGCTGCGGGGGATACATCGCAGCGGGCTTTCTCGCTCTCTAAGGAGCGGACGTTTCCTCCCCGAAACGCCTTCGTCCAGCGGCTGCGCCTCACAGCGCCGCGCCGTTCGAGTGAGGCCACATCACCGCCATGACGGTTTCAAGTCAATCAAAGGCCGTGTGTAATCCGACGCTTTCATGACTAAACGTCGATCACTCATCCGCGAGGAGATCAGGTTATCGAAGAACCTTCGATAATGGTACGAATGGTCGACACAAGGGCCCTGCGAGCCACGGTCTGCTGACCCGGTCGGGCGGCCTTCCAGGCCTCATTGTCCGCCAGACCTGCGGCCAGGGCTCGACCCACGTCGAGATCCTTTATGGTCACCTGACCCGCCGCGATCTCGTTTCCGCCGAGCATGACAGCGGCTGGCGCGCCCCTGCGGTCGGCGTACTTCATCTGCGCCTTCATGCCGGCCCGGCCGAGATACAGTTCCGCCGCGATGCCGCTACGTCGCAGCTCGGCGACGGCGTCGAGGTAGTGCTGCATATCCGCCTCGTCGAAGACGATGACGACGACCGGCCCGCGCGTGGCGGCCTCGCTGCGACCCGCCGCCCGGAGCGCCGAGGCCAGGCGCGAGACCCCGAAGGAGAAGCCGGTCGCGGGCGTCGCCTCGCCCGTGAAGCGCGCGACAAGATCGTCATAGCGGCCGCCGCCGCCGATGGAGCCGAAGCGGACGGCCCGGCCCTTCTCGTCGGTCGTCTCCAGTAGCAGCTCCGCCTCGAACACGGCGCCGGTGTAATACTCCAGCCCCCGCACGATGGTCGGGTCAAAGCGGACAGCGGCCTGGTCCACGCCCATGGCGGCCAGAGCCCGGTCGATGCCCGCCAGCTCGTTCAAAGCTGCCTCTCCCGCCGCGCCGAGCCCCCCGACGCGCGCAATGGCGTCCAGCGTCTCCGAGCGCGTCCCCTCCCCGGCCGAGCCAAGGAAGGCCTGAATGGTCTGGGCGACCGAGGCGGGCAGCCGCGCCCCCTTGGTGTAGTCACCGCTCTCGTCCAGACGGCCTTCGCCCAGAAGGGCGGCCACCCCGTCCCACCCCAGGCGGTCGTACTTGTCGATGGCGCGCAGCGCCGTCAGGCGCTGGACCGGATCCGTCACCCCGCCAGCGTCGAACAGGCCATCGAACAGTTTTCGGTTCGAGACGCGCACCACCGCCTGCCCTTCGGACAGGCCCGCCGCCTTCAACCCCTCGCACGCCATGGCGATGATCTCGGCGTCAGCCTCCGGGCGGTCGGAGCCGACGGTATCGGCGTCGCACTGGACAAACTCGCGGAAACGGCCGGGGCCGGGCTTCTCATTTCGCCACACCAGGCCGAAGGCATAGCGGCGGTAAGGCTTGGGCAGGGTTTCCCAGGTCTGGGCCGCGAACCGGGCCAGAGGCGCCGTCAGATCGTAGCGCAGTGCCATCCACTGCTCGTCGTCATCCTGGAGCGCGAAGACGCCCTCATTGGGACGGTCGGCGTCAGGCAGGAACTTGCCCAGGGCGTCGGCGTACTCGAACGCGCCGGTCTCCAGCGGCTCAAACCCCCAGCGCTCATAGACCTCGGTGACCCGGGCCACGATGCGGCGTTCTGCGGCGACGTCCGGACCCCGGCGATCAGCGAAGCCCCGAGGGCTTCGGGCTTCGGGGCGGGCGGGCGGCGCGGCGTCGGTCATGGCGCGCTGTTTAAAGGGAGTAGGGCTTGGTGAGTAGGGCTTAGTAGCCAGGAGGCTGCTCGCCCTGTCGAGGGGGCGACCCCAAGCCTCAAGCCCTACGCCCTATTTCCTCAGCGGCACCATCCGGCCGTAGGTCAGCGATCGCCACATCCATTCCAGTGGGCCGTTGGAGAAGACCGACAGCCACAGCGGCGACCAGATCAGCTGGGCCACCCAGATGGCACCGACCACGGTCCAGAGGGCGGCAGGATGATACTCCCCCATCCACTGCGGTCCCCACGGCAGGTAGAAGAGGCTGGCCATGATCAAGGTCTGGGTCAGGTAGTTGGTGAAGGCCATGCGACCGACCGGCACCAGAACCCCGGTGACCATGCGCAGACCCATCTTGGTCAGCAGGATCAGCATCGAGGCGTAGCCGAGGGTGATCAGGGGTGCCATGCCACCAGCGGCATCGTCCAGTCCCGCGACCGGCAGCGCAGCCGGATCCTGACCCGGCAGGCTGGCCCAGGCGTCGGTGGCGAGCACCGCTGCGGCCGCGAGGAACACGAGGAGATAGACGATCACGGGCGAACGGCCGACAAAGAAGCCGGACTTGTAGAGACCCAACCCCAACATCATCAGCGGGATCGTCACGGGGATGAGGAACAGTGACAGCATGGCCAGCATCAGCCAGGCCTTGAAATTCTCGATCCAGGGCGAGGCGAAGCTGGTCTTGTAGGCGGCAACGGCGGCGTTGACCGTCTCCATTGTCACCTGAGGGCTGTTCGCCTGCATCTGCTCCTGGAACTCAGGGCCGAGCGCGCCGAGCGCGAGCGGGGCGGCCGTGGCGACCAGGGCCCAGAGCGCCGAGATCGCACCCCCGACCCACAACAGGCGACCCGCGCTCCACGAGCGCATCAAGAGCATGATGGCACCGCAGTAAGCATAGTGCAGCAGGATGTCGCCGTACCAGAAAGCGGCTCCGTGGATCAGGCCGAAGACCCCGAGCCACAGGATGCGGCTGCGCAGGAGCTTGCCCCGCGCCTCGTCCGACCGTTCGCCGCCGACGAGGAAAATCGACACCCCGAACAGCATGGTGAACAGGGTCCGGAACTTGTCCTGGAAGAACACCTCGGTGACCCAGGCACCCCAGGCGTCCGCGCCGGTATGGTCGAAAGGGTCCGTCGCCGCGGTTTCGACGACAATGGGCCAGGCGAAGGCCATGGCGTTAACCGCCAGAATGCCCAGGATCGCCCAGCCGCGCAGCATGTCGAGCTGGAAGATGCGGTCCTTGGGCTGGACGGGGGTAAGCCCCCCCGATGCGGACAGAGGCTGGGCCTCGGTGGCGGGCATGACCATGTGCTTCCCCAAAAAGCAAGAGACAAGGGAGCTTTACACGACCATCGGCGGTCGTAAACTGAATTCGCGGTAAGGCGTCAGGCGGGGTCGCTCATCAGACCCAGCCGATCCCGCACCCGCTCCGGGGCGGGCACGAAGGCGATGAAGGCTGCGCACAGCCCGGCCCACAGGGCATAGGACACCCCGACCAGAACCGCGATGGGCAGCCCGCCGACGCCATAGATCAGCAGCGTTGTCTCGGTCGCCCCGATGCCCTGCCACACATCTCCGGAGGCGATCAGACCGATGATCACCATCAACAGGGCCACCAGGGTCTGAAGGCCCGCCGCCAACAGGCCGCCGTACAGCATGAAGCGCCAGACGATGCCGAGCCTGGTGCCGGGACGGCCGTGGCGATCGCGCTCGCGACGGATGGCCACAAGTCCCGCAGGGACGGCGATGACCCCCAGCGCCAGAAGCACGATCCGCCAGTCGATATCGCGGCCCGGCATCCAGTTCTCGGGCGGCCAGATCAGCAGCGTCAGAATGATGGGCGGCCAGGCGATTCCCGCCAACGCCGCCAGCGGAATGGCCATGCGCGTGCGCCGCCAGGTGACGCGCGTCTGGCCCGGCAGGTCCTCGACCCGGTCGAAGCGTACGGCGCGCCGAGCCATCAGCGCGTCGGAACCGGCGTCTCGCCGGAATAGTCATAGAAGCCCCGGCCGGACTTGCGACCCAGCCAGCCGGCCTCGACGTATTTCACGAGCAGCGGACAGGGGCGATACTTGGAGTCCGCCAGCCCCTCATAGAGCACGTTCATGATGGCCAGGACGACGTCCAGCCCCATGAAGTCGGCCAGCTCCAGCGGACCCATCGGGTGATTGGCACCGAGCTTCAGCGCCTTGTCGATGGAGGCAACGTTCCCGACCCCTTCGTACAGGGTGTAGATCGCCTCATTGATCATCGGTACCAGGATGCGATTGACGATGAAGGCAGGGAAGTCTTCGGCATTTGTCGTCGTCTTGCCCAGGCTTTCGGCGAACGCGACAGCGGCGTCATAGGTGGCCGCCGAGGTGGCAATGCCGCGAATGATCTCGACCAGCTTCATTACCGGCGCCGGCTTCATGAAGTGCAGGCCGATGAAGCGATCGGGCCGGTCGGTGGCCGACGCCAGGCGCGTGATGGAGATCGAGGAGGTGTTGGATGCCAGAAGCGTATCGGGCCCGAGGTGCGGCACAAGCTCGGCGAACACCGCCTTCTTGACGGCCTCGTCCTCGACCGCAGCCTCGATGACGAGATCAGCCTTGCCGGCGTCCGAAAGCGTGGTGACGGGCGAGACGGCGGCCAGCGCCGCGTCGGCCTGGGCCTGGGTCGACGCGCCCCGCTCGACCTGACGGGCCAGGCTGGCGGCGATCATGGCAAGCGCCACCGGAAGCCGCGCGGCGTCAACGTCGTACAGGCTGACCCGATAGCCGCCCGAGGCAATCGTCTGGGCGATGCCGACGCCCATCTGGCCTGCGCCGATGACGGCGACGGATTTGATCTGGGAACTCATGCGGTCGAGGTCTGCTGCGGCGTCTCCGCCCGGGCGAGGGGCACCTTAGAAGCGTCCGTCGGCGGCGCAAGCGCGGAATGGTGCGTTGCGGCGGTGGCTACATCCAACGCGCGGCCTTGGTGCAACAGGAGGTCAGACACCGCCGCTGAAAAGCGTTGCCAACGCCGAACCAAACGGGGGAAGCAAGTACGTCCGCACACCCGAGATGATTAGCAGGGCGACGATTGGAGTCACGTCGATCCCTCCCAATGGCGGAATGAACCGGCGAAGGGGCGCGAGAACTGGCGAGACGACCGAGTCGAGGAAGTTGGCCAACTGGCCCACGAAGCGGTTTCGGTAATTGATGACGTCGAATGCGAAAAGCCAACTCAGGATAGCGGAAACAATGATCGCCAGCCACAGCAGGAAAAAGAGCTGATCGACGAGAAAGTAGATGAAGCCTGCGATGCCGCCGCCGATACCCACGATAGTCTCCTGAAAAATCAGCTCCGAGTTTTAGCGAGCCGATCCGAAAAGGCCAACGCTGATCGGAGGACAGTCGCTTCGGCGCGGGCGCGAGTCATCGCCCTTCCGTTGTGAACGGGATGGGAAGGGCGGGCGGAGCAGCGGGCGCGAGGCCCGGAGACCGTGTGGTATGTAGTTTCGGCTTCGCGTCTTCTGCTCCGCGCGATTGGTCTGATCGGAAGCGGACGGCCCCGCGTCGTTCGGACGCGACTGACCGGGGACCAACGGCCCTGTTAGAGCCTTGCCGCTACTGACGCCTCCGGCGGGAAGGTCG
>JADCBH010000086.1 GCA_020253595.1 Brevundimonas sp. | reverse complement strand
CAAGAGGTCGCCCATCGACGCCCGCAGCCGGGCAGGCAGTTCCGGGGCGATGTAAAGGGTTTCGCCCGCCAGAGAGGGCGAACGAGCCAGCACGCGCACGGCACCATCCGGCAGGACCTCGGCCACCATCCAGTACTTCCCTGACAGTCCCCGCAAGGTCGGTGCGTCGCGGATTTCTGCGACAGTCACCCGGTCCGGGGTCGCAACGGTCGCGATCACCACCTCATCGATGGTGTCGCTGAGCATGTCACCCAGTCTGCGGAAGGCACTCTCCTGATACTGTGTCGTCAGGATCCAGCCCGTGGCCGCCAAGGCCACAACGATCCAGGCCGAAGCCAGCCAGATCAGACGCCGGGTCAGGCTGCGGCCGGGACGGCCGATAAAGCGGATCCAGCCCGCGCCCCCCGCCGTCTCGTCGGTCACGCCGCCTCGGTCTCGCCGGCCAGCGGCGTCAGCCGATAACCGAGGCCGCGAACGGTCTCGATCCGCTCAGCCCCGACCTTCTTGCGCAGGCGTCCGATGAACACCTCGATGGTGTTGGAATCCCGGTCGAAGTCCTGATCATAGAGGTGCTCGACCAGCTCGGTGCGGCTGATGACCCGACCCTGGTGCATCATCATGTAGTGAAGCAGCCGATACTCCAGCGACGTCAACCGCAGGGGCTCGCCGTTCACGGTCGCACGCGCCGCCTTGGGATCCAGCCTCAATCCGCCGCAGGACAGGGTCGCCACCGCGATCCCGGCCGAGCGCCGCAGCAAGGCCCGCAGGCGCGCCAGCAGCTCTTCGGTGTGGAACGGCTTGGTCAGATAGTCATCGGCCCCGGCGTCGAAACCCGACACCTTGTCCGACCACGCGCCGCGTGCCGTCAGGATCAGGACCGGGGTCGTCTTGCCATCCCGCCGCCAGCGCTCCAGCACCGACACGCCATCGATCTTGGGAAGGCCCAGATCCAGAACGACCACGTCATAGGGCTCGGTGTCGCCGAGGAAGTGCGCCTCCTCGCCGTCGGCCGCGTGGTCGACCGCATAGCCGGCGTCCGACAGCGCGCCCTTCAGCTGGCGCGACAGGTCGGCGTCATCCTCGACCAGCAGAACCCGCATGTGTCTTCCTTCTTTGGCTCAGCCGCCGCGCGCGTCGACAGGGATATCGATGATCTGCCCGTCGCGCTCGAAACGAAAGACATAGGTCGTTCCGCGCAGACCCAGAGAGCCAACGAAGCGGGCACCACCAGCGCGACGCTGGGCGATCGACAGGGCTTGGGCCTCGCTCATCATGCGCGGACCGCCCTGGTCCCGGTCGCCTCCGCCTCGCCGATCACGATCCTGCATCAGGGCGATGACGGCCGAAGCGCCGGCCCCCAGGGGGTCGATCGCGACGCGCGCCTGGGCCTGCGCCGCGTTCATCGGCGCGGCCGCGAACACGACGGCGAGGGTCAGACAGGCGATGGTGGGTGCGGTAACGCGGGACATGGCGGTCTTATAGGCGGAGCGGCCGTGAACGGCGGCTGAACACAAACCTTAGAGAGGTTTAACCCGGCTGGAAATCCGCCTCGCCCTGCGGACGAGCTCACCTTGATCGGGATCCTCTGACGCAAGCCTGCCAAGGCACGGCCCCGGTTCACGTCGTGATCCGCAGCCGTCCCTCCATGACGGTGATAGCCTGGCCGCGGATCAGCACCCGATCTCCGGCCATTTCTGTCTCGAAGCGCGCGCCTCGCCCGGGATAGGCCTGGACGAAACGGACTGTGTCGCGCCCCAGCTTGTCGGCGAACAAGGGGGCCAGCCCGCATCGCGCCGAACCCGTCGCCGGATCCTCCTCGATGCCGCAGCCGGGTCCAAAGAACCGGTCCACGACATCCTGGTCCTCGCTGGGCACCGCCAGTCCGGCCACAACGACCTGGCCCTGTTCCAGACACCCATGGCCGAACCGCAGCACCGCCCCCGCTCTTGGCGACAAGCCACGCACCGTATCGGCGTCCTTCATGATCGCGATCAGGTACCGGCTCGCCCACACCTCGATCGGCTCGGCCCCCAGTGCTTCGGCCAGCCCCTCCGGCGTGGCGACGCGGGTCAGGGGATCGACCGGAAAATCCATCTCGTAGCCGACGCTCAGTCGCCGCACGGTCAATACTCCCGATGCGGTGTTCAATGTCAGGGTCGGCGCCGTGTTCCCCAGCTCGCGCCACAGAACATGCGCCGCCGCCAGTGTGGCGTGGCCGCACAAGGGCACCTCCTTCGCCGGCGTGAACCAGCGCAGGTCGAACCGGCCCGGTTCGTCGGTCGTCCTCAGAAAGGCGGTCTCGGAGTGATTGTTTTCCGCCGCCAGGGCCTGCATCCAGCCGTCATCGGGCCAGTGCCCGACAGGCTCCACGACCGACGCGGGGTTCCCCGCGAACGGGCGGTCGGCGAAGGCATCTACGGTCCACTGGCGCATGCGTTTTGCCTACCGCCGTCAGCGCATTTGGGCCAGTCCGTCGCCGGACTTTCACAGAACGGAGATACCCCGTAAGGAGTCACCCTGCGTTGGGGTTGGGGCGCGGCGTATGCACCGAGGTCTGAAGCTCGCTATCCATATTGCGCTGCCGCTGGCGGCGTACATCAGCGCATACGCTTTCGTGCTCTCCCCCGCCCTCGGCTGGTGGGTCTCCCCCGACTCCCGTGTGGTGTGGCTGGCGGCGGTCTTCTACGCTGTACTCGCCGCATTGCTCGAGATCGTCTTCCGAACCGAGCGCTCAAGTTGGCGCTATGTGTCGGTGCAGGACGCGATCGCTCTGGTCCGCAGCACCTTCCTGACCATGGCGGCCTTCCTCGTCATCATGTTCGTCCTCGTGCGCGCGGTGGAAGCGGAATGGTGACGACGTCCGATCCGGCCCTGTGGTCAGCGATGTGGTCCTGGAAGGACCACGGCAAGTCCTGGGAGGGGGTCTATGAGCGCGCCCATCCGCCCGGACCCCGGCTGGTGCACGACACCTTCGGGCTGAACGGCCGGATGATCGAGATGCAGGCCGCGATCGGCGTGATCCAGCTGGAGCGGATGGCCGGGTGGACCGCGCGGCGCACCGAGCTGGCGCAGCGGCTGAGCCAGGCCTGCGCCGCCCATGAGCTGTTTCGGCTGCCCGCGATCACGGACGACGTCGTCCATGCCTGGTACCGCTTCTATGCCTTTGTCCGTCCCGAGCGGCTGGCCCCGGGCTGGACGCGGGAGAGGATCATTGAGGCCATCGTCGAGCGCGGCGTGCCCTGTTTCCACGGCTCGGCGCCGGAGATCTATATGGAGCGGGCGTTCGACGGCACGCCCTCGCGCCCAGCCCAGCCCAGCGCCTGCCCGTTGCCCGGGCGCTGGGTGAGACCTCGATCGCCTTTCTGGTCCATCCGACGATCACGGACGATCAGATCGAGCGGGCGGTCGAGGCCGTCCATTCCGTGGCGCGCGAAGCGGCGGCCTAGGCCGCGCGCCGGGCGGGCAGGACGCGCGGGTTCCTCAGCACCGCCGCCGAGATCAGGGACACCAGCACCCCGACCGGGAAGATCTCGATGAATGTCACCGGCAGGCGATACAGCGGATCGGCATACTGGACTGCGAACTCCGCCATCTGGGCACGCAGGGTAGCGATCTCTTCGGCGCTGGCCCCGGCGGCCTGTTTCTCGGACACGAGAGTGTCGGTGTATTCCGCGACGAAGCCATAGCCCGTCAGGGCCTGGGTAAACTCCCAGGTCAGCACATACATCACGCCCGCCACGGCGCTGATGGCCAGGCCCATGCCGAGCGCCGGCCAGAACTTGATCACGCCTCCGCCGACTGTGTCCCGCTGTCGCTTCACGCCCAGGAACACGGCGGACAAGGCGATCAGCATGGTGGCATAGCCGATCGCCATGGCGATGGGCACGGGCGGATGCTCCTCCAGCATGACGCCCTGGATGAGCATGGGAGTTCCGACGATGACGCCTGCGATGGCACCGTAGACAAGAATGGTTCTGAGCATTGGGGGTCTCCTCCGTTTGCCCGACCATCAGGCGGCGGGTGGCCGGTCCGAACAATCACCCGAACGGGGGAATTCGGCCAATTCCTCCGGTCAGGGGATGAGGCCGAGCTCTCGCGCCTTCAGCACCGCCTCGGTCCGCCGCCGCGCGCCAAGCCGTTCGTACAGGCGCGCCAGATGGGTCTTCACGGTCTCCGGCGAGATGCCCAGACGGCGCGCGATCTCCTTGTTGGACCGCCCCTCCGCCAGTTCCTTCAGCACGCCCAGCTCGCGCGGCGTCATGCCCAGCGCCGCCTGGGCCTGGGGGTTGCCGTCGAACGGTACGGGCTCGCGCACGAACAGTGCCCGACCCAGCCATAGTCCCAGCGCCAGAAAGCCCACCGCGATCAGGCCGATGTAGATTTCGGTGGTCCAGGCGCGCGCCAGCCGCTGATAGTCCAGCCATTGCAGCGCCGCCGCGCCGACGGCCAGCAAGCCTCCATACAGGGCAATGCGCTTCCACATGGTGCCACGCTACAGAATCCTCCCCCATTGGGGGAGGTGGCGCGAAGCAAAGCGTAGCGACGGAGGGGGTTTGCCGCTCAAGACGGCTTTTGGACCCGGCCCCCCCCACCGCTTCGCGGTCCCCCTCCCCCAATGGGGGAGGATTCTAGTCCTTGACCGGATTGGCCGCGTTCGGATCGCCATAGGTCAGGGCGACGAAGACGTCTTCCAGGTCCGGGTCCTCGGTCGTGATGTCGGCGATGGTGACGCCCGCCGCGCGCACGGCGGCCAGCACCTGCTCCACCGAGGACTGACCCTTCTTGTAGGTGACGGCAAAGGCTCCGTTCGCGCGCGCCCCCACCTCGAAGCCCTTCAGGACCGGCGGCGCGGCCAGATGACCCTCGGGCGTCACCACGACGTTTCTGGTATCCAGCCGACGCAGCAACTGAGGCGTCGGCTCGCAGGCCACCACCTCGCCCCGGTTCATGATGGCGATGGTGTCACACAGCTCCTGGGCCTCCTCCAGGTAGTGGGTGGTCAGCAGGATGGTCACGCCCTCGGCGTTGATCTTGCGGACATATTCCCAAAGCTGGCGACGCAGTTCGACGTCGACGCCCGCTGTGGGCTCGTCCAGGATCAGGACCGGCGGATTGTGAACCAGCGCCTTGGCCACCATCAGTCGCCGCTTCATGCCCCCCGACAGGGCGCGGACATAGGCATTAGCCTTGTCCGACAGGCCCAGCGCGGCCAGCAGCTCGTCACTGCGACGCTCGTTCGCCGGCACGCCATAGAACCCGGCTTGCACCTCGAGCGCCTCGCGCGGGGTGAAGAAGACGTCGGCGACAATCTCCTGTGGCACGACGCCCAGCGCGGCGCGCGCATCCCGAGGCCGCTCGTCGATGTCGCGGCCCCAGATGGAGGCCTTGCCGGCCGTCTTGTTCACGACCCCGGCCAGGATGTTGATCAGGGTCGACTTTCCCGCGCCGTTCGGGCCCAGCAGGCCGAACATCGACCCGCGCGGAATGACCAGATCGACACCCTTCAACGCCACCTTGGGCGGGGCCTTCTTGGAGCCCGCATAGGTCTTCTCCAGCCCACGCACCTCAATGGCGTTGACGGGCAGGGCGGCGGTATCGGTCATGCGGGCTTTCGGGCGGATCAGGGGCTTTCGGCGACGCGCCGTGGGGTCTAGTTATGCGCCCGTAGCCCTTGCGCCAAGACCACGGATACCCTTCATGCCGCCCCGCCATCCCGATGTCGTCGTTCCCCCGCCCGAAGAGATCGTCGTGACCTCCAAGCGCGTGGCCTGCGACGGCGGCGGCGGCGCTCTGGGTCACCCGCTCGTCTACATGGACATGGGCGAGGACGACTTCGTCGAATGCGGCTACTGCGACCGCCGCTTCGTGCTCGCGGGCAAGGGCCGTCCGGAGAACGAATACCACGACCCGGCGGCGCGGGCGTCGGAAGCGCACTGAGGCTCAGCGGGCTGCGCGAGAGCCTGACGATACAGACAACCTTGACTCGCAGCCCGCTTCATGAGTTGCTGACCGCAGCCTGCGCAGCGACGCATTGTTCTTTCCGGATCGACTGCGGACCAAGGGAGACTGCGATGATTCGATCGGTCGCCATTCTGGGTCTGACGGCCCTGGCGCTCACGGCCTGCGCAACGAGCCCCGTGAACACACCCGTCACAGTCGCTGAACTCACGGCCCAATGCGACGCTCTTGGCGGCACGCTGGTTGCCCGGGATCGCGACGCTCGTCGCGGCGGCGGAGACTACGTCTGCCGCAGCGGCGGGGCCCATGTGCGTGCGGCACCGGGAGCGGGTCAACGCAGGACCCAGCTCAACATCGCTGTGGACCAGTCGATACGCAGTGGTGGCTGAGGTCTAGACGATCTGCCCGGCCGCCCAGCCCGAACTCCAGGCCCATTGGAAGTTATAACCGCCCAGCCAGCCGGTGATGTCGACGACCTCGCCGATGAAGAACAGGCCGGGCACGGCCTTTGCCGCCATCGTCTTCTGGTCCAGCTGCTCAGTGGCGACGCCGCCCAGGGTCACCTCGGCGGTGCGATAACCCTCCGACCCGACCGGCTTGACGGTCCAGGCGTTCACGGCCGTCTCCAGTCGTGCCAGCACCTTGTCGCCGACCTCGGCCAGCTTGCCGTTGGCGCCTTCGCGGGTGGCCAGGGTGTCGGCCAGACGGCGAGGCACGATCTCTGACAGGGCGGTGTGCACCGCCTGTTTACCGCCGTTCTCGGCCTTCTTCGCCTTCAGCCGCTCCAACACAGGCACGCCCGGTGCCATCTGGACGGTGATCGGGTCGCCCTCGCGCCAGTAGCTGCTGATCTGCAGGATCGCCGGGCCAGACAGGCCGCGATGGGTGAACAGCATGGCTTCCTCGAACCGGGTCTTGCCGTGACTGACGACGGCATCGACCGCCACGCCCGCCAGCGGGGTCGTCTGTTCCAGCAAGCCCTGCTCGAACGTGAGGGGCACCAGCGCCGGCCGGGTTTCCGTCACCGCCAGGTCGAAGTGACGCGCCACTTCATAGCCCCAGCCGGTGGCCCCCATCTTGGGGATCGACTTGCCGCCGGACGCCACCACCAGCGACGCCGCCGACACGGCCGAACCGTCCGACAGGGTCAGGTCGAACCGGTCGCCCGATCGTCCATAGGTTTCAACCGCCGTGCCCAGCCGCAGATCGATGCCGGCCGCGCGCATGTCGTCGATCAGCATACGGATGATCTGCTTGGCGCTGTCGTCGCAGAACAGCTGGCCCAGAGTCTTTTCGTGCCAGGCGATGCCGGCCTTGTCGACGCGGGCGATGAAGTCGGCGGGCGTATAGCGGCCCAGCGCCGAGGCCGCGAACCGGGGATTGGCCCCCAGGAACCGGTCGGTCCGCCCGGCGTCCAGGTTGGTGAAGTTGCAGCGCCCGCCGCCACTGATGCGGATCTTCTCGCCGGGAGCCCGCGCATGATCCACCACCAGCACGCGACGGCCCCGCCGCCCGGCCTCGATGGCGCACATCATCCCGGCCGCGCCCGCGCCGACGATGACCACGTCAGAGGTCTGGGGTCGTGCGCTCACAGTGACCGCAGGAAGGCGATCAGGGCAGCGTTGACCTCATCCGGCCGCTCCTGTTGCAGCCAGTGGCCGGCACCCGGCAGCACTGTCTGGCTGCGCAGATCGGTCAGCCAGTCCTTCAGCCCCGCCTCGTGCTGACCGGCGTAATGGCGCACGGGATCGCGCTCTCCGACCATGAACATCGACGGCTGTGTGATCTTCTTGCCCTGCAGGAAAGCGGTCAGGGACCAGTTCAGGTCCAGGCACCGGTACCAGTCGATCGGCCCCTTGAACCCCGAGGCGGTGAAGGCTTCCACATACTCCGCGAAGTGATCCTCGCTCATCCACGGCGGCAGGGTGGCGTCGTCGGGAACCTCGGACAGGAAGTCGTGGCCGGGCGCGAGGAAGCCCGTCGACTGCCGCCCGTCCGGCGTCGCTCCGTCATAGGAATAGAAGCCCTTCTTCAGCGCTGTCGCCACATCGCCGTCGAAGATCAGATGCGCGTCCGGGGCCTGGAACTGGTTCATATAGAGCTCGCCCCGGCCCAGACGCTTGGACAGCGCCGCCATCGCCGGGGTCGGTGGTCCGCCGGCGCGGCGTGGCTGGAACGGGACCGACAGCCCCGCGACCGCCGTGAACACATCGGGCCGCATCAGGGCGCAGTGCCAGGCAACCGGCGCGCCCCAGTCGTGGCCCATGACGACGCAGGTCTGATGCCCCAGCGCCCGGACCAGATCGACCATGTCGCCGACCAGATGCAGGATGGTATGATCCTCGGTGCGCTCGGGCCTGTCGGTCCCGCCATAGCCGCGCATGTCCGGCGCGACCGCGCGATAGCCGGCCTCGGCCAGCGCCGCGACCTGGGCCCGCCAGCTGATCCCCAGCTCCGGAAAGCCGTGGATGAGCAAGACCAGCGGACCGTCGCCGGCCTCCAGCACCTGTTGGCGAAGGCCGTCGGTCTGGATGGTGTGGGTGTGCATGGCCCCTCCGTACCCTCTCCCGCTGGGAGAGGGCTTGAGCGCCCGAGAGCCGTCAGGCGATCGGTCGTGCGGGAAAGGGTGAGGGTTCGACCCCGCCCTCCTTGCACGTTCCGACCCTCACCCTTTCGGCTGGCGGATCGCTACGCTCTCCGAGCCTCAAGCCCTCTCCCAACGGGAGAGGGAAGGCAAGTCACGCCGCCGCCTTCTGACCGGTGAAGTTGCCATAGAAGGTCTCGCCCCTGGCCGCCATGTCGCGCAGCAGCTGGGGAGGGGTGAACCGCTCGCCGTACTGGGCGGCGTACTTGTCCGCCTGCTCGACGAAGGCCTTCAGGCCGTACTGGTCGATGTAGGTGATCGGGCCGCCGGTCCAGGGCGCGAAGCCCCAGGCCAGGATGGCGCCGACATCGGCCTCGCGCGGATCATCGATCACGCCTTCTTCCCAGCAGCGGGCGACCTCGACGACCTGACGGAAGATCAGGCGACGCTTCTGGTCCTCGACCATCTCGGGGGTGGAGTCGTTGATGGTGACCGGCGCCAGGTCCGACAGACCTTTCCACAGGGTCTTGGGCTTGGAGGCATAGTCGTAGAAGCCCATGCCGTTCTTGCGGCCCAGGCGACCCAGGTCTTCGACCATGGTCTTGACGATCTTCCAGCCGGGCAGGGGCACATAGGCGTCGCCCAGATCCTCGGCCGTCTGCTTGGCCACCTTGACCGACAGGTCCAGCGCGACGTCGTCGTGCATTTCCAGCGGCCCACGCGGCATGCCGGTCATGCGGCCAATGTTGTCGATCAGGGCCGGCGCATAGCCCTCTTCCAGCATGGCCAGGCCCTCGGCCACATAGGTGCCGAAGCAGCGCGAGGTGTAGAAGCCGCGGCCGTCGTTCACGACGATCGGCGTCTTCTTGATCTTCTGGACATAGTCCAGCGACTTGGCGAGCGCGGCCTGACCCGTCTTCTCGCCCATGATGATCTCGACCAGCATCATCTTGTCGACGGGCGAGAAGAAGTGGATGCCGATGAAGTCTTCGGGCCGCACGCTGGCCTCGGCCAGGCCCGTGATCGGCAGGGTCGAGGTGTTGGATCCGAACACGGCACCGGGGGCCAGCTGGGCCTCGGCCCGTTTGGTCACGTCGGCCTTGATCTCGCGGTTCTCGAACACCGCCTCGATCACCAGGTCCGAGCCCTTGATGTGGTCATAGTCTGTCGTCGGAACGACCATGGCCAGAAGGGCGTCGTACTTTTCCTGGGTCAGCTGACCGCGCGACAGACGCTTCTTCAGCAGGTCCTCGACGTGGGCCTTGCCCTTGTCGGCGGCCTCCTGGTCACGGTCGATCAGGATGGTCTGGATGCCGGCCATGGCGTTCACATAGGCGATGCCCGCGCCCATCATGCCGGCGCCCAGCACGGTGACCTTCTTGGGATCAGAGGCCGGAACGTCCTTGGGACGCACCGCGCCCTTGTCCAGCTCCTGCTTGGACAGGAACAGCGAGCGGATCATGCCCTGCGCCTGCGGCGACATGAGGGTCTTGATGAAGTAGCGGGTCTCGATGCGGAGCGCGGCGTCCATCGGCACCTGCACGCCCTCATAGACCGCCTTCATCAGGTTCACGACGGCCGGATAGTTGCCGTAGGACTGCTTGCGCAGCATGGCGTTGCCGACCAGGAAGTTCTGGATGCCGGCCGGGTGATAGGGGCCGCCGCCGGGAAGCTTGAAGGACTTGTCGTCCCACGGCTGGGCCGCCTTGCCGCCGCCCTTGATCCAGGCCCTGGCGGCCTCGACCTCGGTCCCGGCCGCGACCACTTCATGCACGATGCCCGCGCCCTTGGCGTCGGCGGGGCGGAAGGACTTGCCTTCGCTCATGGCCATCATCGCGGCCTGCACGCCCACCAGGCGCGTCAGCCGCTGGGTGCCGCCGCCGCCGGGGAACAGGCCGACCTTGATCTCGGGCAGGCCCAGCTGGATCTTGGGGCTGTCGCCGACCACGCGGTAGTGGCAGGCTAGGGTGAGTTCGAGCCCGCCGCCGAGCGCCAGGCCGTTGATCGCGGCCGCCACCGGCTTGCCGCAGGTCTCAAGCGCACGGAGCGCCCCGTTCAGCTTCCAGCCCGCGTCATAGGCGTCCTGCAGCGAGCCGCCGGTCAGCATGCCCGCAGCCATGTCGCCCAGGTCCGCACCGGCGCAGAAGCCCGACGCCTTGCCCGAGGTCAGGACCGCGCCCTTGATGGCGTCATCGGACTTGATGCGCTCGACCACCTGCGGAATCTCGGCCATGACCGAGCCCGTCAGGGTGTTCATCGAGCGGCCCGGCACGTCGAAGGTGACGAGCGCGATACCGTCGGCGTCGACGTCGATCTTGAAGTTTTCCATGGCTGTCAGGCCTTCTCTCGAAAGCCCTTCCCCTCGAGGGGGAAGGGTTGGGATGGGGTGGAGGCAGGGTGCCCGCCGCTCAAACTCGAAGACTCCGGAGTCTTCCGGACTCGCCGGAAACACCGGGGGTCCACCCCATCCCCGGCCCTTCCCCCTCGAGGGGAAGGGAGACGACGGAGCGACCCTGCGAAAATCAAACCCGCTCGATCACCGTGGCGGTGCCCATGCCGCCGCCGATGCACAGGGTGATGAGAGCCGTCTCCTTGTCGGAGCGCTCCAGCTCGTCCAGTACCACGCCCGTGATCATGGCACCGGTCGCGCCCAAAGGGTGGCCCATGGCGATGGCACCGCCGCAGACGTTGATCTGGTCATGCGGGATATCCAGCGCCTGCATGAAGCGCAGCACCACGGCCGCGAAGGCCTCATTCAGCTCCCACAGATCGATGTCGCTCGTCGACATGCCCAGCTTGGCCAGCAGTTTGTTGGCCACGAACTCCGGGCCTGTCAGCATGATCGAGGGCTCCGAACCGATCGAGGCGGCACCCCGGATCTTGGCGCGGGGCTTCAGGCCCAGCGCCTTGCCGGCCTCCAGGCTGCCGATCAGCACGCCCGCCGATCCGTCGACGATGCCCGAGCTGTTGCCCGGGGTGTGGACGTGGTTGACCCGCTCGACCTCGGGGTAGCGCTGGTTGATCACGGCGTCGAAGGCCATCTCGCCCATCATGGCGAAGGAGGGGTTCAGCGCGCCAAGCGTCTGCATGTCCGTGTTCGGACGGATGGTCTCGTCGTGGTCCAGGATGGTCAGGCCCAGCTGGTCCTTGACCGGCACGACCGACTTCTTGAACCGGCCTTCGGCCCAGCTCCGGGCCGAGCGCTTGTGGCTCTCGACCGAATAGGCGTCGACGTCGTCGCGGCTGAAGCCCCACTTGGACGCGATCATGTCGGCCGAGACGCCCTGCGGCACGAAGTAGGTCGGGAACGCCGACGACGGATCGACCGGCCAGGCCCCGCCGTCCGAACCCATCGGCACACGGCTCATGGCTTCGACGCCGCCACCGACCGCGAAGTCGGCCTCGCCGGACTTCACCTTGGCGGCGGCCATGTTCACGGCTTCCAGGCCCGAGGCGCAGAAGCGGTTGATCTGCACGCCCGCCACCGTCTGGGCCCAGCCCGAGTTCAGCACGGCGGTGCGGGCGATGTCGGCACCCTGTTCGCCCACCGGCGAGACGCAGCCCAGGATGACGTCATCGACCTTGGACGTGTCCAGGCCGTTGCGGTCGCGGATCGCTTCCAGCACCTGGGTGGCCAGCGACAGGGCGGTGATCTCGTGCAGCGAGCCGTCCTTCTTGCCCTTGCCGCGCGGGGTGCGAACCGCGTCATAGATGTAGGCGTCGGTCATGGGATCAGTCTCCAAAGAGGACGGATAGCGTGCAGGCGTCTAAAGCCGACGTTTACGTCAACGTCAAGATAAGAGTTACGCCGTCTCGGAACGGCCGCGTTCCTCGGCTATTGAGAAGCCCATGATACGCCACGCGTCTGCGCTCGTCGCCGTCTGTCTGACCTCGGCGTGCACCCTCTTCCCAGCCCCAGCCCCGGCCCCTGCGCCTGCGCCTGCGCCTGCGCCTGTCCCGGCCCCGGTCCCTATTGCGCCCGGGGGTCCGCGCTGGATCGAGCCGCCGTCGCAGTCTCCGCGCGCCGCTGTCCCCATCGCCCCGCCCCGCGACGCCCAGCCGTCGCAGGCCGTGGAGGCGCGCCTTCTCGACGCCCACAACGCGGAGCGCCGCCGCGCCGGCGCCCCGCCCCTGATCTGGAGCGACGCCCTCGAAGCCGAGGCCCGCGACTGGGCGCGCGAACTGATCGACACCGGCCGCTTCGCCCACGACCCCCGCCCGCACGGACACGGCGAGAACCTCTGGACCGGCTGGGGCGGCCGGGTCTTCACGCCGGAAGACATGGTCGGGGACTGGATCGAGGAACGCGCGGACTATCGCCCCGGCGTCTTCCCCGATGTCAGTCGCACCGGCGACTGGACGGCGGTCGGTCACTACACCCAGATCATCTGGGCGGGCACGACCCACGTCGGCTGTGCGGTCGAGACGCGCGGCGATCAACAACTGCTCGCCTGCCGCTACGCCCCGCCCGGAAACATCGACGGCCGGCGGCCCTGAGTCAGCCGCGAAGCTGTTTGGTCATCCCGG
This sequence comes from Brevundimonas sp., assembly GCA_020253595.1. GTDB lineage: Bacteria > Pseudomonadota > Alphaproteobacteria > Caulobacterales > Caulobacteraceae > Brevundimonas. The sequence goes on along the minus strand of JADCBH010000086.1, from coordinate 4,460 downwards.
CCGCAGCGCAGCGGAGAGCCCCTCCTTGTCATCCCGGCCGAAGCGCAGCGGAGAGCCGGGACGCAGGATCGTTCAATAGAAATCTCCCGGAAATCGCGCGAGCGATTATCCGGGAGAACGGCCGGTTCACTCCGCATGGCCCCGGATAGACGCTGCGCGCCTTCCGGGGCTTCCGATCCATCGCCTTTGCGTCCCGGATAATCGCTGGCGCGATTTCCGGGATGACAACAAGGTATGCGATCAGCCCTGGGTCAGGCCGCGCGAGCCAACTGCGCGGTGGCCTCTGCCAGGATTTCCAGCGACCGCACCCGCGCGGCGTGGTCCCAGATCTGGCTTGTGATCATCAGTTCGTCGGCCCCGGTCCGCTCGACGAAGGCGCGCAGCTGATCGCGCACGGTCGCCGGTCCGCCCACCGCCGAACACGACAGGGCCTGATCGATCATGGCCCGCGCGGCCGGCTCCAGCCGCTCGGCATAGCCCTCAAGCGGTGGCGGCAGCTTGCCGGGCCGCCCGGTCCTCAGGTTGACGAAGGCCTGTTGGACCGAGGTGAACAGCAGCCGCGCCGCCTCATCCGTCTCGGCGGCGAAGACGTTGAAGCCGAGCATGACATGGGGCCGGTCCAACCGCGCCGAGGGCCGGAAGGTCTCGCGATAGATGCGGATCGCCGACATCATGTCGCCGGGCGCGAAATGGCTGGCGAAGGCATAGGGCAGGCCCAGATGCGCCGCCAGCTGCGCGCCAAAGGTTGATGACCCCAGGATCCAGATCGGCACGTCCTGGCCCTCGCCGGGGTTGGCGCGCAGCCGCTGGTCCTCGGTCGCCGGTTCGAACCAGTGCATCAGCTCGACCACGTCCTGGGGGAAGCTGTCGGCGTCGCCGGCGAGGTTGCGCCTCAGCGCCCGCGCGGTCGCCATGTCCGACCCCGGCGCCCGGCCCAGCCCCAGGTCAATCCGCCCGGGATGGAGCGCCGCCAGCGTCCCGAACTGCTCGGCGATCACCAGGGGCGCATGGTTGGGCAGCATGATCCCGCCGGCCCCGACCCGGATCGTCTTCGTCGCCGCCGCCACCGCCCCGATCACCACCGAGGTCGCCGCCGAGGCGATGCCCGCCATGTTGTGATGCTCCGCCAACCAGTAGCGGCGATAGCCCAGCCGCTCGGCATGGCGGGCCAGGTCGAGGGTATTGCCGAGCGAGCGCGAGACGTCGGAGCCCTCCGGCACGGGGGCGAGGTCGAGGATGGAGAGGGCGGTCATGGGCTGGATATGGGAGGGGCGGCGGCGGAATGAAGGAGCGGTTCGCCCCTCTCTCTCCTTCGACTGCAGACATCCCGAAGGTCCGCTAGGGGTGGAAAGCGGACCTCCACTTGGAACCAGACCGCCGTCTGCTCTGCGCCACAGGCGGTAATCGGGAACCGAGCGGAAAGTCCACGTTCCAGTTGCATGGGCCTTGGCGCGCCTACCAAGCGGTCCTCCGAGGCCCGATTTGGTGGCAGTAGCGCCTCTCATGAGCTGGAGCCATGCTCTGGGCGGCGTCGGCGACGGACGAGAGGCCAGCCTGAATGCGGCGGTTGGCGTTCTCCTCCACTTCGACCGCGTACTCAGGATCGGCACCCTCGATGAAACCCGAGCGAATGGCCTGCATCTCGCGCTGGTACGCTTCCGGGTCTGCCACGTTGCGGCGGCGCACTTCAGCCTCGTGACCGTCGAGATCGGTCTGAACGCCGGCGAGGTAGGCGCGACCAAAAGCGGCCCGTCGGGCCTGATAGACCTCGCTGCCCGAGAGCAGGGTGTCCGTGATGCCGCGCTCGGGCACGTCCTCCTCGCCCGCAGCTACGGCCGCGCCTTGTTCGGCACCGCGGCGCTCGGCAGTGCGCCGGAGAATGGCTTTTCGGTCTGGCCGATCTAATCGGCCAATCGGCCCACGCTCCGCCACATCTGGGCCGAGCCGTCCTCCATGTCGACGATAGGCGAAAGGTCGGTGGTGACGATCGCCCGAGCGGGCTGAATGTTCGCTCCCGGGGCCATCAGGCGAGACTCGGGCAGGCGGATTGCGGGCGTTGCATCATTTCGGCTCCTCCGAACGGCACTCTAGAGAGCCGGGCAGGGAGGGCGACGCACAGGGTTAGTCAGTAGGGCGGAGCAGCATTAGCCAGGCTAGCGAGATATAAGCGCTTAGCGAACTGTCCACAATTTAGACGATCAATCCACAACCGGAGCGAGGGGTGCTGGTAGAAACTGTCAGGCATCCGGAGACACGTTCTGATTGTTCCGTCAACCCAAACCCCCTCGGAGGGATCATGAGAAGCCTGACTTTTTCGGAATGCGAACTGGTGGTCGGTGGTCAAGAAACCGGCTCCGATCCGGGACCGACGACCGGCGGAGATACCACGCCGGTGCCGAGCTGGAACGACACCACTCACTACGTGCAGGACAGCCAAGGCCGCTATCATCTCAGCCCGGAATGGGAGAATAGGGTCAACCAAGGATGGGATATTGACGTCGGGGGCGTGGTGACCGATTTTATTCAGATCGGGCTCGGTGGCTTGCTCGGCATGGGAGCGACTACCGTTCTCAGAGGAATTGGGTCAGCCGTTCTCGCTGCCGCAGACGCTCAAGAAGATCTCGAAGACGCCAATCAAGATCGAACGCCCTAAATCGTTGAGGTGACAATGTTGCGCAGAGTGATCGGTCAGTTTGGAGCTGTTGGCCTCGTTGTAGCAGCTGGCTGCTTTTGCTTAGCCGGTTACTCTGCCTTCATAGAAGAACGTGGCGCTATAGTCTGGGGACCCTACGTGGCGGCCGGAATTCTGGGCCTCGCCGGTTTTGCACAAGAGAGGAAGCGCAAGCGTGATCTGGACCCTCGTAGGCGCCCTGATTAGTCATTATATCGGATACCGAATTGCGGGTCGGCCGGGACTGCTGATCGCACTTCTATCGGGTTCGCTGTTTTTCACCTCGACGGTTTTTGTGGCTACCCTCGACGCCGCCGCGCGCGAGAGCGAAAACTTCGCGCACTTCTTTGCTTATTTGGGTGCGTTGGGCAGAGGCACGGCTGTCTCGCTTCTGCCTTGGTTGGCCGGCTTCGTGGTGGTTCTAATCGGCGCTGCCGTCGCTGACCGGAGCGGCAAGCGAGTGAAGAGCACCTAGCGGGATGTTTCGCGACCATACGGTCCTCCAAACGGAGGCAACCGAATGTGGACTTGCGTGCATAGCGATGGTGGCGGCGGATCACGGCCATCGTGACAGTTTGCACGAACTGAGGCGCCGCTTTCCGCTGTCCCAAGGTGGTGCAAGCCTAAAGCATTTGGTCGGTATTGCCGACGCGATGGGCTTCACCGCACGGCCGCTGCGCTGTGACCTAGAGGAACTGAGGCAGCTCCAGACACCAGCTATCTTGCACTGGAGCTTGGACCACTATGTCGTTCTTCGCCGCGTCGGTAAGAGTTACGCACTCATCGCGGACCCAGCGCGTGGCGAGCGGAAGCTGCCGCTAGAAGAGGTTTCTCGCCACTTCACCGGCGTCGCTTTGGAGCTTACTCCGGCTCCTCACTTCGAGAAAAAGCCTCAGGTCGAACGCGTCCGGCTTGGCGACCTGTGGAGCCGGCTCTCGGGCCTGAAGCGGTTCCTCCTTCAGATGTTCCTGCTGACTCTGCTGCTGCAGGCGATCGGCCTGATCACACCCCTAGCCAGCCAGTTGGTCATCGATGACGTAATCGGCCGCTCGGATCGAGATTTGTTGATCGCCATCATGGTCGGCTTCGGCGCGCTCGTCGTGATTCAGACGGCTATCTCCATGCTGCGAGGGTTTATCCAGCTTCATGCTGGGCAACGTATGTCGATCCAATTGTCGGGCAATTTGCTGAAGCACCTGCTTCGCCTGCCGACCGACTTCTTCGAGCGACGACATGTTGGGGACGTGATGTCTCGGTTCGGCTCCTTAAGGCCGGCTCAGTCATTTCTGACCGGCGGTCTGGTTGGCACCCTGCTCGACGCGATGATGGTCATACCGGTTGGGGTCGTCATGGTCCTTTACTCTCCGATCCTGTCCGCCCTGTTGGTCGTGAATCTCATCGTCATCTTCGCGGTGCGCGCCGCGACTTTCCCGATCACCCGGCGTTTCGCTGAGGAAAACCTGAACCTCGGTGCGAAAACCGACTCCATCTTCCTAGAAACGGTTCGGGGCGCTCGGGCCATCAAGATTGCGGGACGGGAAGCCGAGCGACACGGTCTGTGGCAGAACGCTGTCGCAGAACAACAGAACGCGAGCTTTCGTGAGGCAACGTTTGGCTTGTGGGGTGGCTCCGGCATGAGCCTCTGGCAGGGCGCGCACGGGCTGGCCATGCTGTATTTCGGGGCTCTTCAGATCATGAGCGGCGACATGACCTTGGGCATGTTCTTCGCTTTTCAGAGCTACTCTGGTCAGTTTTCGGGGCGGGTATCCAGCCTGATTGGGGCCTTTTT
>JADCBH010000085.1 GCA_020253595.1 Brevundimonas sp. | reverse complement strand
GGCAAGGAGTCGATCAGCATCTTCGATCGGCTGAACCTGGTCATCCCGAAGGGTGATTTCGTCGCCATCATGGGCCCGTCTGGTTCCGGAAAAACGACGCTGCTCAACCTGCTCGGCGGCACGGATCGCTGCGACAGCGGGGAGATTTCCTTCGATAATGAGCGGATCGAGGGCTACTCGGAAGGCCAACTCACGGCCTGGCGGGCGCGGAACGTCGGCTTTATCTTCCAGTTCTACAATCTGATGCCGATCCTGACTGCAGCTCAGAACGTGGAGCTGCCCCTTCTGTTGACGTCGCTGTCCGCGCAGCGACGGAAGGAGAATGTGCTCACGGCCCTCAAGATCGTCGAGCTTGCAGATCGGGCCCGTCACAAGCCCAAGGAGCTCTCGGGTGGTCAGCAGCAGCGGGTCGCGATCGCCCGCGCGATAGTCTCCGACCCCAAGCTCCTGCTCTGCGATGAGCCGACCGGCGACCTCGACCGGTCCACGGCCAATGACATCCTGTCGACTCTGCAGCTTCTCAATCGTGAGCTCGGGAAGACGATCATCATGGTCACGCATGACCCTGAAGCGGCTCGCTTCGCCACCCGCACCCTGCACCTGGACAAGGGCCAGTTCGTGGAGGTGACGACGTGAACGACCTCTATCTCATCTGGAAGAACCTGTTCCGAAAGCCGTTGAGGACGGTTCTGCTGATCGTATCGATCTTCATCGCCTTCCTGATCTTTGGCCTTCTGGTCGGGGTGAACGTGGCGCTCAATCGCGCGACTGAGACCGGTTCTGCGAGCAACAGGATGGTTGTCGCAAACAAGATCAACTTCACCGAACCCCTGCCCATCGCCTACCTCAACCGCGTCTCCGCCATTCCAGGGGTGATCGGGACGACCCATCAGAGCTGGTTCGGCGCCTTTTTCCGAGACTCGGCGCAGAGCCGCTTCGTAGGCTTCGCGGTCGAACCGGAATCCTACACGGCCATTTTCGCCGACCAGATCAAGCTGGGGCCGGGCGAGCGTGAAGCCTTCATCCGCGAACGCACGGGGGTCATCGTCGGTCGCTCCCTCGCCAACCAGTATGGCTGGCAGGTCGGGCAGACCCTTCCGATCAGCTCGGACATCTATTTCCGCCCGGACGGATCGCGCAGTTGGGACATGAAGGTGGTCGGGATCTTCGACGGCGCCAAGCCCACCGATCCGACCAATGCGCTCTACTTCAACTACGACTACCTCAATGAAACCCGTCCCTTCGGCCGAGATACCGTGGGAACCATCACCGTTCTGACCGCCTCTCCCGACATCAACGACCAGGTGGCGAAGGCGATTGACTCCACTTTCGCCAACTCACCCTTCGAGACCTCGACCGTCGATGAGAAGACCTTTTCCCGGGCCTTCCTCAAGCAGGCGGGCGATCTGAACTTCATCATCACCATGGTTGTGGCGGCGGCCTTTGCAGCGATCCTGATGATTGTCGGGACGACCCTCGTCTCTGCGGTCAGGGAGCGTACGAAAGAGATCGGCGTCATGAAGACGCTGGGCTTTCCGGGCCACCGCGTCCTGCGGATGGTTCTGGGCGAATCCCTCCTTCTGTCCGGACTGGGCGGCCTCCTGGGCCTTGGAGTCGCCGCTGTGGCGCTCAACGGCCTCTCCCGATCTCCCATAGGCGAGACCTTTGGCGCCTTGTCCATGACCGCACCGGTCGCGGCGGCGGGCATGGGCCTCGCCCTGCTCCTGGGCCTGGTGACCGGCCTCGCGCCAGCTCTCTCGGCCCTTAGGATGAACATTATCGACGCTCTCGGGCGACGCTGAGGAGCCCTGCTGTGAGCCTTCTGAACCAGACGGGATCCGTGATCCTGATGAATATCCGGTCCATCCCCCAGCGGCTCTGGATGTCGCTGGCGACCGTGGTGTCGATCGCGCTGGTCGTGGCCGTCCTGCTCGGCTTCCTGGCTCTCGCCAACGGCTTCAGCCAGACCCTGAAGGGTTCCGGCTCTCCTGACGTCGCCATCGTGCTCAGGGATGGATCACAGTCCGAGATCAACAGCACCCTGACCCGGGAGCAGATCGTTCTCCTCGGTCAGGGACCCGGCGTGCGGGCCGCTGCCGACGGCGGACCGCTGGTGTCTGCAGAACTGCTCCTCATCGTCGACGGCATCAAGCGATCGACGGGAACCAAGGCCAACATGCCCCTGCGCGGTATCGGTCCCAACGGGCTGGCTGTTCGCCAGCAGGTCCGGCTGAAGGAAGGCAGGATGTTCGCACCCGGTTCGAACGAGATTGTCGTGGGGGCAGGCCTCCTGCGGGAGTTTTCCGGCTTCGAGATGGGCAAGACGGTTCGCTTTGGCGCCCAGACCTGGCGCGTCGTCGGGGTCTTCGAGGCGCCCGGTACTGTCTTCGAGTCGGAACTCTGGGCCGACGCACCTGTCGTCCAGAGCCTGTTCAACCGCGGCTCGAGCTTCCAGACCGCCCGGGTCGCCCTCACCAGTCCAGCCCAGCTTGACGCCTACAGGGCCTATGTCGGATCGGACCCCAGGCTCCAGCTGCAGGCCCAGAGCGAACAGACCTACTTCGCCGCGCAGGCGGAACGTTCCGGACTGCTGATCCGGTACGTCGGCTGGCCGCTTGGCGTCATCATGTCCATTGGCGCCCTGGCTGGGGCCCTGAACACCATGTACGCCTCCGTCTCCGCCCGGGCGACCGAGATCGCGACGCTGAGGGTGATTGGATTCTCGGGCTT
>JADCBH010000084.1 GCA_020253595.1 Brevundimonas sp. | reverse complement strand
GGGCTCCTACATCGGGACCTGCGTGCCAAGCCGCCACATTCCCCGATACGTGGCGCTCTACCGCCAGGGCCGCTTGCCGGTCGACCGGCTGATGAGCGGCACGATCCCATTGGAAGACATCAATGCGGGCTTTGATCGTCTACACGCGGGCGAGGTCGTACGACTGGTCGTGACCTTCTGACGACGGCTTCCATCGTGGCCCCGCCCCGCTAAGGTGACGCCAAAGGGAGACGCAAATGGCCACCGAACTCTACGATCTCAGCGTGCCCGCCTTCACCCGCGGCCTTCGCGCCCTCGACGGGGTTCTGGACAAGGCCGTCGCCCATGCCGCCGCCACCGGCCAGGACGCCGAGGCCTGGCTGGACAACCGCCTCGCCCCCGACATGCATCCGCTGCGCAAACAGGTGCAGATCGCCTGCGACAGTCCCAAGCTTTGCATCGCCCGCCTCTCGGACGTCGCCGCGCCCGTCCACGACGACAGCGAGGTGACCATCGCCGATCTGAAGGGGCGGATCGCCGACACGCTCGCCTACATCGCCTCGGTCCCGCGCGAGGCCATCGACGGGCAGGAGGCTCGTGAGGTGATCCTGACCTTTCCCGGCGGTCAGATGACCTTCGAAGGTCGCCTCTACCTCACCGGCTTCGCCCTGCCGAACTTCTACTTCCACCTGACGACGGCCTATGGGCTGCTGCGTCAGGCCGGCGTTCCACTCGGCAAGCGCGACTACATGGGCGCGCCGGGCTGACACCGGTCACGCGGTTCTGAGGATCGCCTCAACCTCGGCCCGTAGCCCGGCTGATCTTGACCTTCTAGGCCGGGTCCGCAGCGACCGGCGCCGCATCGTCCCTGGCGGCATCGGCCTGCGGCCGGGCGGCGGGCGGCGCGGTGGGATCCGGCACCGGCTGGGCCTCCGAAGAGGTTTCAGCATCCGATGTCGCCGCCTCCTCTGGCTCGGCCGGGGACTCGCGGACGGGCTCCGGCGGTCGGGGTTCGCGGCCTTCATCGCAGTAGGCGAAGAAGTCGGCCACGGCGGCGCGCCCGTCACGCTCGGCCGAGAGGCGCAAGTCGCTGCCGCCTCGTCCCACGGCGATGACGCCCGAAGTCTTCAGGGCGGCGAAGACTGGGTGGTCCGTCGGCGCGCGGCCGGCATGCTCGAAGGTCCCGGTGGCCGTGCCCGCGGTCAGCACCGCCTCGCCCCCTCCCGGCCAGGTCATCTCGACCTGGCGCGAGCGCGGCAGGCAGGACAGGGCGAAAAGATGCACGCCCTCCCCCCAGTCCCCGTCGCCGAACTGCAGGTCGCCCGAACCGCCGTGCAGGGTGAAGGCCCAGTCGTAATCCGCCGGAACCGCGTCATCGAACACCAGGCCGTCGCCTGTGGCCGCAGCCTCCCCCTCGGGAGCGCTGGGCTGGCACGCGCTCGTTAAAGCGAGCATGGCCGAGGCGAAGACGGGAACGACGAGACGGGTGCGACGGCGCATGGCACTTATGGGGCGACGCCGTCCCCCCGACGGCCGACGACCCTAGGCTGCCTTAACCTTGTTCGCCAAGCCCCCGCCTGGATGCTCCGAGGACTCGGTCTACCTCGCTGCGGCCCGGCAGCGACGGCTGCGCCCCTGCCCGCGTGGCCGCCAGGGCTCCGGCGGCGCAAGCGAACGTCAGCGCCGCCTGCGCGTCCATGCCTTCGAGCAGCGCCACCGTGATCGCGCCGACGAAGGCGTCGCCGGCCCCGGTGGCATCGACGGCCGTCACGGCGGGCGGCGTCGCCGCAGCGACGCTGACGCCGCGCTGATACATCTCTGCGCCCCGCGCGCCTTGGGTCACCACAACGCGGCCTCCGCCCGCGTGCAAGGCGTCGCCGTAGAAGGCGGCCTCGCCCTCATTGACCACGATCAGGTCCGCGCGCCGCATCAGGGCCTCCGACACCGGCTGGGCGGGCGCCAGGTTGGCGCAGACGAAGCCCGTGGCACGACCCACCGCCGCCTCGACCGCGGGGATCGGCAGCTCCAGCTGCACGATCAGCGGTCCCTCAACGCGCGCCGGAAGCTGTTCGGGCGTCACGCCGTGGTTCGCTCCCGCCGCGACGACGATCTGGTTCTCGCCCGACGGATCGACCGCGATCAGCGCCACGCCCGTCGGTGCCGCCGGATCGATCGCCAGGCCCGACAGATCGACGCCTGCGGCCCTCAGCAGGACCAGCGCCTCCTCTGCCATCGCGTCATCACCGACCCGGCCGATCAGGGCGACCTCTGCCCCCAGCCGCGCCGCCGCCAGCGCCTGATTGGCTCCCTTGCCACCCGGATGGCGGGCAAGCGTCGCCCCCGTGACCGTCTCGCCCGCGACGGGCAGCCGGGGAGCTGTGGCCACCAGATCCAGATTGATCGATCCGATGATGGTCAACCGGCTCATGGCAGACGCTCCAGCCGCTCGGCGATCAGGGCGAAAACGGCATCCGCATCCGCCTCGACCACCCAGTGATGGCGCGCGCTCACAGGATCGACCCGGAACTCGACGGCGGTGTGACCCCGGGTCAGATTGCTCTCGGTTTCGACCTCGATCCGGCAGGGAACGGCGCGGAAAAGCTCCGGCTTCAGCAACCAGGCGACCGTGCAGGGATCATGCAGCGGAGCCCAATCCCAGCCGACGATCCTGCGTTCCACGTCCTGCGAGAACCGGAGCAGAGACGCCGCCGTGCGCGCGCAGGTGCCCGCCTGCGCCGCGATGGCGGCGATCCGGGCTTGCGTGGCCCGGACCTGATGCGTCACGTCCAGCCCAAGGACGGTGACCCGGCATCCGCTCGCGAACACCTCGGCCGCCGCATCGGGATCGGCCCAGATGTTGAACTCGGCGGAGGCCGTGATGTTGCCCCCTTCCGATCGCGCCCCGCCCATCACGACGACCGGCCCCAGCCGTTCCGCCATCCGGGGTTCGGCCCGAAGCGCTAGCGCCAGGTTGGTCATCGGCCCCATGATGGCCAGCGCCACAGCGCCCTCCGGCCGGTTCATGACCGCCTCGATGATGGCCTGGGCGGCCGTCCCCTCGGCGACGGGCAGATCGGGCTCGAAGGTCTCAAGGACACCCAGCCCCTCGGCACCATGAAACTCGGCCGCCTCGCCAGGCGGGCGTCGCAAGGGTCGCTGCGCCCCGGCGAAGACCGGCACATTCGTGCGCCCGGCCAACTGTCGCAGGATGCGGGCGTTCCGGGTCGTCCGCTCCAGGGACACGTTTCCGGCCACCGTCGTGACCGCCAGCAGATCCAGCTCCGACGAACCGAACGCCAGCAACAGGCCCACGGCGTCGTCCACGCCGGGGTCACAATCGATGATCAGGCTCTGTCTCTGCACCGCTCCTGAATGGCGGGGTCGCGCGCGCCGGGCAAGAGAAAGGGCGCGCCGTCACCGACGCGCCCCTTCCAGATTCTGACCTTGCGGATGGGCCTAGAGGCCGACCACGCCTCCGTCATTCTTCGTGATTACGATCGTCGCCGAGCGCGGGCGGGCATTGTTACCCGGTCCCGACTGGCTGGTCGGCCAGTTCGAGGATGGCGTGGCCGTCGGGCCGCCTTCGCCGGGGTGCTGGATGTTGACGAAGACCGTGCGGCCGTCCGGCGTGGAGTCGATGCCGGTGATCTCGGCGTTGCGCGGGCCGACCAGGAAGCGCTTAAGGTTCAGCCCCGGGGTGCGGCCAACGATCGTGGCCTGTTGGCGCGTCGCACCGTTGGCGTCGGTGTTGGTGATGGTACGCGCGCCGCCGTCACCAACCCGCCCGGGCAGGGCCAGCAGCATCTGGTTGTTGGTCTGGTCCGTGAAGGAGCCGTCGTCCGTCTGGATCCAGAGAAGAGGATTGATCTGGCCCGACGGGTTGGACGGTCGGGCGAACCACAGGCCGTCGGGGCTGGCGAAATCGTTGGTCGCGTCCAGTCCCGACAGGTTGATGTTGTTCGGATCCAGATCCGAACCCGCGCCGAACAGATAGATGTCCCACTGGAACGTCAGGGCGGTGGCGTTGTCGCCCGTCTCGCGCAGACGGATGATGTGGCCGTTGGGGTTTCCGCGCTGAGCGGCGCCGGTGGTGCGCGGATCGTTGTAGTGACGCGGGTTGGCGGCATCGGTGCCCGCGAGCGGACGCGAGGTGGCGTTGCCGTTGGTCAGGGTCAGATAGACCTCGCCATTGACCGGGTTCACACCGGCCCATTCCGGGCGATCCATCTTGGTGCCACCCAGGGCGTCGGCGGCGAGACGGGCGTTGATCAGGACGTCGGCCTGGCTTTCGAAAGCATAGAGGCTGTTCGCGGCCGTCAGCACGCCCTGACCGAAGACCAGAGGCAGCCAGGCGCCCTGTCCGGTCGCGTCGAAGCGAGCGACATAGAGCGTGCCGTTGTCCAGATACTTGTCACCGACGTTGAGACGATCCGTACGCTGAGCATCAGCCGGATCCCAGTTCGTCGCGGACACGAATTTGTAGAAGTACTCGCCGCGCGAGTCATCGCCCATGTAATAGACCGGCGGGCGACCGGCGACGAAGTTGGCCGGCCAGGCCCCCTCGTGGGCCATGCGGCCGAGCGCCGTGCGCTTGCGGGGCGTCGACGCCGGATCATAGGGGTCGATCTCGACGATCCAGCCGTACTGATTGGGCTCGTAACGGAAGTCGCCGGTGCCGTCGGCCGGACCGGCGACAACCGAAGCGTTCCACTTGCGGTACTTGGTCTCGGTCGGATCGCTGACCGCAAGAGTTCCCCAGTTCAGGCCGGCCACAGGCCCGCCCGCCACGCCGTAACGGCCGTAGGCCTGACCTTCCTTGGCCGGACGAAGGGCATTGTCGCCCGCCGCGCGGTTGAAGTAGCCGGCCCAGTTCTCCTCGCAGGTCAGATAGGTGCCCCACGGCGCATAGCCGTTGGCGCAGTTGTTGACGGTGCCGCGCCCGGACGTGCCCGTCGGCGAGAACAGCGTGCGCATGCGCGCGTCGCCGCGCACGGGGCCGTTGAACTGCATGGGGGTGTTCGGCGTGATGCGACGGTTGAAGGGCGAGGCCTGGTTGTAGGCCCAGACGCCGGTCGAGCCGCGCGCCACTTCAACAATGCCGACGCCGTGCGACTCGATTTCACGGTCGACCTCGACCCGGTCCACGCGTGCACCATTGACGACCGTCAGGGTTCCACCGGCGTGAAGATATTGTTCGGTGACGTTCTCGTGGTTCACGCACAGGATGCCGCGCGTGTTGGAGGTGTCGTCGCGCGCGGTGCCGGCGGCGTTGAGGCCGAAGTAGTACATGCCATCGTGGTGGTCGCCGGCGCGCTGGGCGAAATTGGTGTCGTTGCCCTGGTTGCCATAGGCCGGGACACCCGGAGCGATCGGGTCGCCGAGCGCATAGAGAACGCTGATGGAATAGCCTTCGGGCACGGTCACAACGTCGTTCAGAAGCTTGGGCAGGGCCGTGAAGCCCAGCGTCGCCGGGTTGACCGTGACGGTCGTGTTCGCCGAGGCGACCGTGTTGTTCGTGCCCGGAGCGTTGAACGCGAACACCAGCTGGGTCGGTGCTGACACCGCCGGGGCAATGAAGCTGGCCGTGTTCGAGTTGGCGTTGGACAGGGCGACCGTTGGGCCCGAGACTTGGGTCCAGAGCACGCCGGTGGAGTTGGTCGCTGTGCCGGCCAGGGTCACGTTCTTGCCCGAGCTCGTCACCGCCGCCGCACCAGCAGAGACCGTTGCATTGGACTGGGTCTGACCGGCGTCGTCACCGTCGCAGGCCGAAAGGCCGAACAGGCCGGCCACAGCCACCATTCCGCCCAGCACCTGGCGGCGCGAGTTGCGGGCCAAGATGATGTCGTCGATGTGTGGATTGGACGAGAAGTTGACGCAGATGTCACCGTCGTCGTGGGTTCCGGCGCGCTTCAGTTCGGACATGATGGTCTCCCCCAGGATCTAGGAGGACACTGGTATCGCGACTTCTTGTGGGAGCCGTGTCAGGCGTTTTACTGTTTGATGTTGGATCAGCCACGGTTCAAACACAGATAATCCGCAAAGAGATCGTATCCGAGCTTAGTTAAGGCAGACACGAACACACGTTCCGGCCAGTATCTCTGCCGAATCGATAAGCGGAACAGACACATCGGCAGCGTCCAGAAGCAGTGGAACTTCCGTACACCCCGCGATCACCGCATCGGCTCCGGCAGCGTTCAGCGCTTCGGCCAGGCGTCGCATCCCCGCGCGCTGCACCGGGCCGGCATCTCCGCGCTTCACCGCATAGACGCAGGTCATGAAGGCGTCCCGGTCCTCGCCCTTCAGCAGCACCGGCTTCACCCCTTCCGCCTCCAGTGCGGCGCGATAGAGGGCCTCTCCGCCCGGCGTCGCGAGCACCCCGATGGCGCGGGCATCATGGCCCTTCGCTGCCGCCACCGTCTCGGCGATCATGTCGATAAAAGGCAGGCCAGAGGCTTCGATCCCGGCCTTCTGGGCATGGGCGGTGTTGCACGGCATGGCCAGGATCTCGGCCCCCGCCGCCTTCAGCCTGAGCGCCATCTCTGCGAGTTCCGCCTCCGCCTCGCCGGGGCGGGTGTTCCGGTCAGGCACCTGGGGATTGAGATCCATCAGGATCCGGATGTGATCCGCATCGCCCTCAGCCGGCGTCAGGGCCTGGACCCGCGCCAGAAAGGCCACGGTC
>JADCBH010000083.1 GCA_020253595.1 Brevundimonas sp. | reverse complement strand
GCACGGAATGTGAGCCTGTCCACGGTGGATTTGCCCGCGGCGGCGCTGCATGTGCAGGTGGTGAAGAGAAGGGTGTGGTGACGCGCTGCAAGCCCCCGGCGAAGACGCCACCATCAGCCGGGACAGGCTGCCGCTGGCGTCCAGGGCCTTCAGGACGGTTGAGAGGGCGCGCTGGGGCTGGTCGATATATCAAAATTGAGCGGTCTGGCTCCTTTTCAGCCGCATTTGCTTTACGGCGAGCCATAAGCCTTTCGGTTACCCAAGCCACCACTATGCTTCCCTGGATACAAGCTGCACAGAATTTCAGCAGCAATCTCTGGCCGCAAAGAGTGGTTGCCGGCAGATTCAACTACGATCCCATCAGTCCAAGGTGACCTTTGCTTCAGCCACCACGCTATTCCACTTCAAGGTCTCGGCTTGCAGGAAGCCACGCGCTTCCCCCTCACCGAGCGGCAGCATGGCAAAACCTACCTGGGCCAACCCTTCCTGAATTTGCCGATCGTCAAGCACCGCCATGATCTCGCGCGAAAGCCGCGCCGTAATCTCAGGGGCGGTGCCTGCCCGCGTGAATAGCGCCAGCCAGGACTCAGCCTCCACCGGGATTCCAAGCTCTGACAGCGTCTTCACTTCCGGCAATTGCGGCGCGCGCGCCCTGCCTGTGGCGGCCAATACCCGCAGGCTGCCGGCCTGTACCTGCTGCAAAACGCTCGGCAGAGTCGCGAAAGAAAGTTGCACCCGGTTACTCAGCAGATCTGTCGTGAGCTGCGCAGTCCCGCGATAGGGGACGTGCTCGATGGCGACACCGGTACGCAGCCGAAAAAGCTCCGCCGTCAAATGAGAGGCCGAGCCATTGCCGGTGGAACCGTAGCTGAGCAAGCCAGGCTGCGCCTTGGCAAGGGCAATCAGTTCAGCGACAGACTGCACCGGCACAGCCGGATGCACCACAAGCACAGCGGGAATGGTAACCATCACCGCGAGCGGTACGAAATCCCGGGTGGGGTCATAGGGCAGATTGGCAATGAGCGCCTTGTTCGTGACATGCGTCTGGTTATTGCCGACCGTGATGGTGAAGCCATCGGCCGGCGCTTTTGCCGCGGCATCCGTCCCGACCACACCGTTCCCACCAGCTCGGTTTTCCACCACGATGTTCTGTCCCAGGCGCTGCGCAAGCCCTTGGGCAACGAGTCGCGCGGCCAGGTCGGTTGGGCCACCTGGAGGATAAGGCACAATCAGCCGAATGGGACGGGAGGGAAAGCTCTGCGACCAGGCTGATGGCGCCCCGAACAAAGCCGCAGCGCCCAGGCCCGCCAATCCGCGTCTTGTGATAGAAATGGCACTCATGCGCTAAACACTCCATCTGCGTGCGAGGTGGGCGAGGTGTCACCCAACAATCCGAAAAACTGTGCAATCGCCTCGATCTGCCCATGGGCCATTTCCTTGCCCGTCTGGACGGCACAGCCCAGGGCGCGGGCGGCAGCAAGCAGCGGCGTGATATCAGGTTCTGTCACGACATCGGCGACCAGCTTTGGTTGCCCATAAGCCGCCAGGGAAAGGGGAAGCGACTGGCCATCGGCACCAACGCTGGTCGCATTGACAATCAGGTCATATTCCTTGTGCATAGAGGGCGCAGGCGCGAGGTCGAGATCGCGGAATTCTTTCGCAAGCAGGCTTAACAGCGCGTCGCGCCGTGCTGGAATGAGGTCGAGCACCGCCAGATGTTCGAGGCCGGCATCCGCCAAGGCGTAGGCCATGGCGCTGCCAGACCCGCCTGCGCCGATCACCAAGGCCCGCTGCCCTTTAGGCGTGAAGCCATGACGATGCGCAGCCACAAGGAAGCCGATTCCGTCGGTGAGATGACCGATAAGACGCCCATCTGGTTCGCGCCGGATAAGGTTCACGACGCCAAGCCGCCTTGCGATGGGTGTCGCTTGATCCACCAGGGCCGCTGCGGCCTGTTTGTGCGGATAGGTGAGGACACAGCCTGGTGAATTTCGCCAGCCTCGCAGCATTCTTGCGAAACTCGGCAAATCAGCGGCAGCTACATGGATCGGAATGAGGGTCGCATCCAACGACTGCTGAACGGCATATCGGGTAAAGAGGCGCGGGAGCGCCACCTGCTTGATGGGATCACCAAGGATGCTCAGAACCGTCGTGTTACCTGATAGAAGGCTCATCACAAATGCTTGGATCCTTCGCAGCGTCGCTACGCCCTAAACTGAAAATGAACTCCGTGCCTTGTTTAGGTAGCGAGAGGATGCGCGCACAAGATACAAAGCTTTCATGCGGCATTACCTCATGTAATGATATGCGCCGCGAGACCTAGTGGTACGATTCATGCCACCACTTCCCGGACCAAAACTCTCCGGGCGCACGACTAGCCTTATATTTGGTGGGCAGATTCACGCTGCTGTCGGGAACCAACAGCAGCGACCGGACCACTGGGCCCCAAGTACTGTTCACAAAGGCAATTCATGCCTACTTCGCTGCGGTTCCTGAATTCACGGAGGTTTTTAGCGATGCGTCAAAGATCAGGTTCATCAGCCAAACGGATTGATCGGCGCCCACGGCCGCCTGACACTGTAATGAGCGAATGCGGATCACTGGTGACAGGTGCCGCAAAGCTGGCTTAACTGCGCTTCTTAAGCGAGATTTATCGGGAAGCGGGTTCATATTAATGTCGCAAGCAAATATCGGAAGCAGTGCCGATGTTTTCTCATGAATGCCGGCACCGCTTGATTTTTGGAGCGCATTTTTTCGTGCAATCTCATGTTATCACCAAATCCATGATGAGGATTTAAGGCAATGCTCAACCTGCGTCAGATTGAGGCGTTTCGTGCCATCATGATCGCTGGCTCCATGACGGGTGCTGCCAGTCAGCTTCGGATTTCGCAGCCAGCGCTTAGTCGAATGCTCCGGCGGATTGAAGATGTATTGCGGACCCCATTGTTTGAGCGCGGTACCGGCCGTCTTATCGCGACCCGGGAAGCGCATGACATCTTCGCTGAGATCCAGAAAGTCTATGCGCAAATGGAAGGTCTTTCCGGAGCGGTGATGCGGATCGTCCAGGGCCAGACAGGAACATTCCACTGCGGCGCATCACCGGGTCTCGGCCGCCGCATCGTGCCGAGAGCCCTCGCGCGCGTGCACGCAGCCTATCCAGCTTTGGAGTTGAAACTTGATATCCTGTCGCTCGCGCAAGTTACGGATTACTTGCTATCCGGTGCGGGGGAATGCGTTGTGACGCTCTTTCCTGTTGAGATGCCTGCCCTCAGCACAATTATGCTGGGTCAGGGCCAGCTTGTCGCTGTACTGCCAAGCAATCATGCCATGGCCAACCGGACCGAATTGACGGCAGAGGATCTGGCGCAGGAGGCTTTGATTTCGGTGCAATCAGACGCGCCGCATGGGCGAGTGGTAGATGATCTGTTCCGCGGAGCAGGTCTTGCGTATCGCGTACCAACACGGGTGCGCTTTGCTGAATCAGCCATTGCGCTCGCCAGTGAAGGCCTGGGCATTGCCCTTGTTGATGAATTCACGGCCATGGACGCGCCCCTGAATTTGCGTGTGCTGCCGATCCGTCATGCCGCGCGCTTTGGGGTTTATCTGCACTGGAATCGCGATCAGCCCCGATCTCGCAGAGTTTCCGATCTTGAAGCAGCAATCAGGGTGGCGCTGGCGGAAAGGGAGTCGGCAGGGTAAGGACTGAGATATACTTTTCCCTATACATCGAAGAAAACGGTTTCGTTCTGCCCCTGCAAGTGGATGTCCATGACATGGGAAATCAGACCGTCGCGCATCTCTCGCCGTGCAATCAGCGTTTGGCGGCGACTGGGCGGTTCAATGCTTCGGAGCACGGGACCTTCTGCATTCGCTTTCGCTTCATCCTCGAAGTAAAGACGAGTGGCGAGGCCGAAGTTGAGACCGCGCGCAACAATCCAAAGCGATATATACGGCGCCAAACGTTGATGATCGCGACGGCCGGCGATGCGCCCAGGCTTGATGGTATCGAAAGACCAAAGGCCAGTCTCAAAATCCGTGCCGACGCGCCCCCAGCCACGGAAGCTCTCATCACGCGGCCCTTGCTGTCTATCGGCGGGATGGTTGAAGCGGCCTTGGGCATCAGCCTGCCAGATCTCCACCAGCGCATCACGCAGGATGGCGCCGGTGCCGTCGAAGATGCGGCCCTTAATGCGGATGCGCTCGCCCTTCGTGTCTGTTTTCAGGCGCATCGTGCCGAGGTTGTTCTTGAAGATTTCGAATCCAGCCTGACCCGGAATGAGACCGATATGGACATAGGGACCCGCTGTTTGGGATGGCGTTTCTGGCAGATAGCCGAGCTCGTTCTGGGCAATCATGGTAGCTCAGCTTCCTGGAAGTTTGTTTTCGAAAAGTGTCGCCCGCATACCGCGCAAGACGATATCCCAGCGATAGGCCAGCGTATCGAGTGGCACGGCAGCATCGAGATCAAGTCGCGCCACGAGCCTTTCGCGCGAAGCGGCGTCAGAGATTGTGTTGATGATGCTGTCATGCCGAATAAGCGGATCACCTTCAAAATACATCTGAGTGATCAGGCGTTGGGCGAAGCCCACACCGAAAACTGAGAAGTGGATATGCGCCGGGCGCCAGTCATTCAGGCGATTGCGGAAAGGGTATGGACCGGGCTTGACGGTACGGAAACCATAGCGGCCCTCGGCATCGGTCAGGCAGCGCCCGCAGCCGCCGAAATTCGGATCGATTGCCCCGATATAGGTATCATTGCGGTGGCGATAGCGGCCGGATGCATTGGCTTGCCAAAACTCCACCAGAACTCCCTGCATGGGGCGCGCATGCGCGTCCAGCACACGGCCATGAACGATGATCCTCTCGCCCACTGGATCACCCGATGTCGCGTAGTTGCGGATAAGGTCATTATCGAGCGGACAAAGTTCATTCGGACCAAAGAGCGGGCCTGTGACATCGGATAAAGATGTCTGCAGCGACCAAAGAGGTCTTGTCGGCCCGCGATAGGCGCTGGTCTTATAGAGCGGCGTTATCGCTGGCGGATGCTGGCTATAGTCGCGCTGGATGAATTCGTGATCGAGGCTCATGCCGTTTTCCTCTATGGCAGCTCAGGAATGGTGCGGGCGATGCGCGATGATGCTTCCTGGTGTGCTGGAAGCTGTGTGTCATGCCTATGCGCCCTCGCGCGACGAAGCGCTGCTGCAGGCAGACAAGACCCACGCGCAATCAAAGGATAGCTCCCTGCTCAGAGAGGCGCACCCGCACGATTGAGGACGAATGATTTTGGGCATCTGCCTGGCATGCCGCCGCCACGCCGGCAGCGTGACCGGTTGCAAAGGCTGTGCCCATGACCCTTATCGAACCGTACGCTTCTGCCTCACAGCCGATGACCCGACCACCAAGCCAGAGGTTCTCAAGACCATCTGCCCTGATCGCCGAATAGGGAATACCAAAGTATCCGGCACCGCCGACAGGCTGATAGGTGCACTTCCCGAGGCCCCGATGCACTTCCATCGGCCAACCGCCGCGACCTATCGAATCCGGCGGATCCTCGCCTTCAGTGATCATGCGAGACGTGATTTTCCTTCGCGGCAGCACTTGGCGACTATCCCTGATGCCAATCTGTGGGCCAGCTGAAAGCAGATAGGCTCCCTCACAGCCCGGCACGTCAGAGCGAAGCGCTTCAACGCAGCGCCATGCCAATTCGCGCCCCAGCGTTTCTGCGCGTGTCTTCGCCAGAGCACTTCCGTCGCCCGTTTCGACATCCACCACCATCCACCACATTTCGTTGGACATCGGAAGCCGTAACACAATGCCACCATCGCGGCGTATTGCGGCGCCATTCTCATTCGAGGTGTATTGGAGTTTTGCAATAGCCTGCCGTAAGGCGGATCTGTCAGGACCTGTATCGGATATGCCACCGATTCTTATTGGCAAGGAGCCAGGCTGTCGGGGCCTTTCGCTGTCATATCCGCCTTGCATGGGCGCCCCTGCGGCAGCTGAAAGCACCGCGTCACCACTGGCATCCACGAAGGACCGCGCTGAGACGCAAAAACTCTTGCCGAGATCAGCGACTGTGACACTTTTTATGCAAGCGCCATCCATCGACGCCGCCACTACCGGCGCGTGCAGGAGAACGTCCGCGCCGGATCGGTGAAGGACATGATCAAGCGCCAGCTTGAGCGGTTCGCATTCAAGCCGAAGGATCCAATTGCCGCTGGGAGAGCTAATCGGGCCCGCTTCGATGCCGAGCCTTGTCAGCGCTTCGATCACCTGTGTTGCAACACCCGCGACGACAGGCTCAGGCCTTGAGCCGCCTTGGGCGTAAAGGCCACAATATGCGAGGACATTCGATGTTGTTGCGGCGCCGCCGAGGAAACCATAACGCTCAAGGAGCAAGGTGCGCGCGCCCGTCGCAGCCGCCCCGACAGCGGCCGCCACTCCTGCCGATCCACCGCCGACAACTACGACGTCGTAGCTAAGGTTTGCAGGTTCCACCGACAATCTACCCTCGCGCATGAGCGGTTGTGGTTTTTAGAAACCAATGCGTTTCGGGCGTATTGAGAAACTGGGCATCATTCAATGATCAAGAATTTCAATGGATATAACGCCGCGGTATGACGAGACGTAACTGACAGCGCTTCCCTTGATGAAATGTTCTCCGCCCCACCCACGCGGGCGCCAACCGAAAAGCTGGTCCGCGATATTCGTCTTGCCACGCGCAAGCACCATTCCGCCAAGTACAAGATCCGCATCGTACTGGAGGGGCTCGCATTCGAGTAAAGTATTGATAATATGAAAAACTAAAGGTCAGAGACGTTCGCTTTTCCGGTTCCCTTTCCTACGCCACCTCCCTTTCCCCAAACATGCTCTCAGTCCTGGGTGGGCTTTGAAATTCCCGAGCATTTGCGGGCTTTTCGCCAGAAACCTTGATGGTGCGGGGGCGGAATGGTCGGGCTTTTTCTCTCCGAATCGAGGGATTCTCTCCAGAGCTTGAGGGGTGGTCGATTTTTCCAACAAGGTTTAACTCGATGATTTAATTGATTTTATTATGCTGCGGTGCAGTGTGAGTTGGCGAAATGGATGCCTGGGGGAACGGAACCGGGGACGGAAAATTGAGGCTGAACCCCGAGGTTTCGAATCCCACTCGCTGCTCCAGTATCTTCCCGAACAACTAAACACCATGTATCAGACGTCGCCTTGAACCGCAGGTTTCCTGGGGTTTTGCTGCGGCGGCTTGAGGGTTGGAGAACGCAACGATCGCGGAAATTGCTCTCTGGAGGGTGCGTTCTCTCCGGAGCTTGGGGGTAGCCCGATTTCCCCCACAAGGTTCAACTATCTGAAATTTTTGGACTTTGCCGAACGATTGGCGCCCTTAAGTTGTGCTCCCGATCGCCACCGGTCGAAGCTGGGAGCGTAAATTTCTGCTCCGAGCGACGTTGGCTAGACCAGTCCATAGGCAGCCCGATCCATTGCACTGCGGTGGCTGACCGGATCGGATGGCTCCCTGGCGTTACTTCTTCACCAGCGACACCCCCTTGGGGCATACGGGAGCACAAGGCCTCTATCGCCGCCCCTTTAAGTCAGTGGCATCTGGACGATTTCCCGGTCGGCGTGTCGCGGAGACTGCGGCGGCCGAACACCGGGCGCAGTGGGTTGATCGTCAGCTGTTTTTTACAGCCTCGGTCAGCTCACCGGATTTGTTCTGAATACGTAATTTCAGCCTTTGGGTTTTGAAGTTCTAGTTGTTGAGTGATGCATTCCAATGTAT
Organism: Brevundimonas sp.; assembly: GCA_020253595.1. Lineage (GTDB taxonomy): Bacteria > Pseudomonadota > Alphaproteobacteria > Caulobacterales > Caulobacteraceae > Brevundimonas. The sequence goes on along the minus strand of JADCBH010000083.1, from coordinate 5,366 downwards.
GGTTTTCTCGACCGCGACACAGCGTAAGGGATGGCAGAGCTTGCCCGACGACAGCCGTAAGGCCCTTGGCAATCTCCTCTCCTACGCCGAGGAGCTTTTGCGGATCTCTGAAAAGGTTGTGGCGGACCTTTCCAAAGACGCTGTCCGCGTGTTCCACGAATACCAGATCGCTCGGCTGGAGGGCGTGTCAGTCGGCTTGAGCAATGAAGATTGGCTCCGGGTCGCCCGTCTCCGCGAGAGTCCGCCTCCAGAGCCAGACGCAATCTTTGACGGATGGCTCTCCGGCCTTGGGGGGCTCACAGACCCACCAAAGCTCGCCGAGAAGCTACTGGTCAAGGCCGACCTGGACACCGCTTCGGACCTGCTCGCAGCTGAGCTCGCGGAGGCGGACGACGTCATGCCCCAGCGGGGCGATGCTGCAGACTCTTGCTCGGTCGATATCATCCTGCGCGCCGAGAATATGCCGGAGTTCGTCGCAGCCTACCGGGCCTACTGCACCGGCCCGTGGCAGACTTGGGCCGAGAAGGAGCGACCGCGGCGGCAGAGCATCCTGGTCTACAATCAGCTCTTCGAGGCCCACCAACGGATGGTGGCCACCGGCGACGACGCGCCAATCGAGTGCGTCTTAGGCGTCGGCGTGGCCCGGTGGGAACACCCTGAGGGGCGAATCGACGCCCCCGTCATCGAGCAGATGGTTGAACTCCACCTCGATGAGGGTGATGGCACCATTCTGGTCCGGCCGCGGCAGCAGCCTCCGCGAGTCTCGCTCCGCGTCTTCGACGAGCGCGGCGTCATTGCTGCCGGCGGGGTTCAGCGCGACGCGGCCGCGCGCCTAGCCGGCATTTCCGAGGATTCAGACGCGGGCTTCTCTCCCTTCGTGCGGGAGAGCTTTGAGCCAGTTCTGAAGATGTGCCAGGCCCGATTGGCAGGAAATTCTGTTTATGAGGGCGATAGCGCCGACGTGCCGGCGGCAGAGCGCCCCCTACCTCGACCGGACGGCATTCTTCGGGTCACCGATAGCTGGGTGCTTTATGTCCGCCAGCGTTCGGTCGACTTCCGCTGCGACGACATCCGCCGGCTGAAATCGGAGATCGAGAACGCGACCGACGAGGGCGACCTTCCCCTACCCGCCATCCAGTTGGCCTCGAAGCCGAAGAGCACTCGCGTCGCAGACGACTTTATCGATCTCGAGAACGACGGTGGGAGCCTGCCGGAAGCTCCCATCACCCTAGGCAGCGGGATCTCGGGCAGCTCAGGGACCGGCTTTAGTATGGGAGGCAGTGACCGCTCGGCCTGGGACGCCCGTAGCCTGTTCCTGCCTCTGCCATACAATGATGAGCAGGCGGAGATCATCGGCAAGCTGGAGCAGAAGGGTGCGGCCGGCGTCGTGGTCCAGGGCCCGCCGGGCACCGGCAAGACCCACACCATCGCCAATATCATCTGCCACTACATGGCCCGTGGGCGCCGCGTCTTGGTGACTGCACGCAGCCCAGAGGCCCTGACAGCTATCCAGTCGAAGCTCCCAGAGGAGATCCGGTCGCTGGCCATCTCGGTCATCCACAGCGACCGTGAGGGCGCCCGCCAACTCGAGGAGGCGGTGAGTATCCTTGCCCAGAACGTCGCCAACACAGACCGGCACGAGCTCAATCGTGAACGGATCGATAAGGAGCGACGCCTGAGCGAGGTTCGCGCCGATATCGACGACATCGATCGAAAGATCCGGTCCTACGCAGAGCAAAACCTGAAGGAAGTCCGCTTCCGCGGCGAGGACCTATTGCCGATGGCACTGTCGGCCCGGCTTGAAGCCGAGCGGTCCGAGCATGCTTGGTTTCCGGATCGGCTGGACCTTGAGCCCCACTTCGAGCCACGCTTCGGGGACGCCGAAATCACCAACGCCTGGGCCATCCGGACCCGCCTTGGCGCGGACCTAGCTTACCCGGCTGCGCACCTCCCTGATCCGGTAGCGCTCCCCGACGCCGCGCGGCTGCTCGCCGCCCATGGCGCCCTCGCCCGAGCGGCCGAGACCGAAGCCAAAGCTCTTCGGGGCGACCTCCCTTACGTCTCGCTTGCGGCCCCGAACGCGGCTGAACTGGTACGGCAGACCCATGCCTGGTTGGAAGGGTTCGCAGGCTGGCTCGACGAGGTCGGCGCCAGCAAATGTAACTGGGTACTCGTCGCCTATCAGATCCTGCTGGAGGCCAAGCCCGCTGATCCAGCGGCGAGGCAGTCGCTCCGGATCCTGCTCGCCGAGTGGGCCCGGCTACAAACTGAGGGGCGGGCCTATGCCCTGCTCGGCATCGAAACCCCCGTCACGCCAGGCGAAGTCGCCTTCGACACGGCGGTCGAGAAGCTGTCCCGCGGCGAAAAGCCCTTTGGCCTGTTCGGCGGTGGTGCCCTCAAAGCCCAGTTGGCCCAGGTGCGGGTCGCCGGAAGCATGCCGTCTTTGAAGTCCCCTTCCGACCAGGAGACCTGGAAGCAGGTGCTGGGCTGGCGTCGATGGCAGAAGGAGGTGCAGGCCTTCCTTGGCCGCTGGAACGCCGCATCACGCGTGCTCGACCTAGCCGGTTTGCCTACCGACTTCCAGGCAGGTTCCGACGAGTTACTCCGCCTTGGCTCGTTGGTGGAACGCGCGCACGCCCTCCACCAGGAGGCGCCGCAGCGCCTGACGGCCATTGGTGGCCTGTTCCCACATGGCGTGGACGCCCGCGAAGTCGTGGTATTCGGGAAGCTGGTGGGGGTCCGCGCGGCACTTACTGCGAACCTCGACCGCAGCGGTGGTAAGGAGGCCCGGGAACTGAAGGCCCGGCTTGAGGCGCTCGCCGCGGCCGCGCCGGCGCTTCCCTTCCACACCGGGCTCGCCGCGCTGATCGGCATGGTTGGAAAACCGGAGACGGTCGTCCACGAGCTAGCGGAGGCTTGGAACGACGTGCTGGCGGAAGCCATGCGCCTCTCCGCTCTCCAGCACGACCGCATCAGGCTTGAGGAGATCGCCGGGCTGGTGGCTGCCTCTGGGGCTCCTCTCTGGGGCGAGCGGCTGCTCGTGGACCAAGCGACGGACGGCGTCGAGTCCTACTGGACACCGGCGACTTGGCGGCGCTCCTGGGAGTGGGCACGCGCCGCCGGATTCATCTCGCGAATCTCCGACCGAGAGACCATTGCCCAGATATCGGGCGTCCGGGCAGAGCGGGAGGCCGAGCAGCGACGGCTGCTGGGTGAGATCGTCAGGTTGCGTACCTTCATCGGACTGAAGCAGGGCATTAGCGAGCAGGTGGCGTCCGCGCTGGCGAAATTCGTCGCTGCTGTCCGCCGGATTGGCGCCGGCACTGGCAAGAGCGCTGAGCGCCATCGCCGGGCGAGCCGCGAGGCGGCACTAGAAGCGGCAACGGCTGTCCCCTGCTGGATCCTCCCCGAATGGCGGGTGGCGGAGCAATTGCCCAGCGTATTGGGTTGCTTCGATCTCGTAATCGTGGACGAGGCGAGCCAGTCGGACATCACCTCGTTGCCCATCGTCTTGCGTGGCAAGCAACTGCTTGTAGTCGGCGACGACAAGCAGGTTAGCCCATCGGCGGTCGGCATCGAGGAGCGTGTCGCGATCCAACTGCGAGAGACCTTCCTGAAGGGGATGCCCTTACGAAGCTTCCTCGATCCGGCGACCTCGCTTTACGACATTGCCTCAATGACCTTCCCAGGATCGGTCACTACGCTCCGCGAACATTTCCGCTGTGTTGAGCCGATCATCCGCTTCTCATCGCGCTTCTACCCGAAGGCGCTGGTGCCGCTCCGTCTGCCTACAGCCACAGAACGCCTCGACCCGCCACTTATCGACGTTTACATCCCTCGGGGCAGGAAGTTCCGCGATCATAACCAAGCGGAAGCCGATTGGATCGTGGACGAGATCGAACGGATTAGCCTCGACGCGGCCTTACGGCATCGGTCAGTCGGCGTGATCTCGCTGATCGGCGATAAGCAGGCGAAGCTGATCCAAGACAAGCTAGCGAGGCGCCTCGGTACAGAAGTTTTAATGCGGCACCGGATTATGTGCGGCAATGCGGCGACGTTCCAAGGCCAGGAGCGGGACATCATGTTTCTCTCCATGGTTGCCTGTATGGCAACGGCCCGCTCACAAACAACGCGGACGATCGAGCAGCGGTTCAATGTTGCCATGTCGCGCGCGCGAGACCGGCTCTACCTCGTCCGCTCGGTGAAAGCCTCCGACCTCAGCGGTCGCGACCTAAAGCTCGCCATCATCGAGCACTTCTCCCACCCCATGGGCGAGACGACCGTGGCGCAGCCTGTCGAAGTGCTAGATCTCTGCGATAGCAACTTCGAAAAGGAGGTAGGCGGCCGCCTGCTGCGTATGGGCTACCGGGTCAAACCCCAGGTCCCTGTAGCGGGCTTCAGGATCGACTTTGTCGTTGAGGGCGCGCGCGACAAGCGCTTGGCCATCGAGCTTGACGGCGACAAGTACCACGGGCCCGACAGGTGGGCTGAAGACCTGCGTCGCCAACGAGCGCTTGAGCGCATGGGATGGGTGTTTTGGCGCTGCTGGGGGTCGCACTGGCTCGCAGATCCGGAAGGCTGCATGCAGTCTCTTCTCTCCACTCTCCGGCAACAGGGCATCGATCCCGTGTCGGGCGACTTCTCCCCGACTGAGTGGACCCGGCACATGACTGTCGGAGAAAATAAGGGAGCTGAGGCCATGGCGAGCGCCGTTGCCGTGGGCGAAGGTGCCCCAGGAGAGGCGCCGTTGGAAAGCGCATCGACCCCAGCATCTCAGAATGCCACAGAGGCGAGAGAGGGCACGATCGAGGCTAAGGGAAGCCAAGGGACCGAAGCCGATGAAACCATCGTGGCTCCCGGCGACACCGTAGTCGTGCGCTTCGCCGACACTAACCAGCTTCGCCGCTTCCGCATCAGCTCGGACCAACACTCCCCTGACGAAGGCATGGTCGGCGTCGCCCAGCCCCTCGCTCAGGCGCTTCTTGGCAGCAGCGTTGATGAGGAGGTCGAGTTCGAGGTTGCCGGGGTACGGCGGACAGCCGTGGTGGAGCGGATCCTGAAGGCCGCGTAATTGCAAAGCTTGGCAAAGCGACTACGAACCTTCGTCAACCAGAAGCGAGAAGAGCTATCTCGCGCGACCCACACTCATGCTGTTGGATGGGGCTGGCGCAAACAAGTCAGCATGGCACAGCCCTCTTGTTCCAGATCCAGGATCGCTTCCAATACGTAACCGCTGTCTGCGCCCCACCTTGCATCGTAACCTATTGATCGTGCCCTTTGCGCCGTTGACGTGAGCTGGAGGCGGCTGTGGTGGATGATGCTATGACTGAGAGCACTCGAAAGAGCGCTCCTTCGAGTACTCGGCG
>JADCBH010000082.1 GCA_020253595.1 Brevundimonas sp. | reverse complement strand
GAATAGTCGGCGGTCTTGATGCGGTCCGGATACGCGGCTTGGGTCACTGCGATTTCGGACGGGGTGGCGTGCATCCCGTGGCCGGTCGGGAAGATCGAGTTGCACAGGCCGTTCACGCCCGGCAGGTCCCACCAGTTCCGCAGTTTCAGCACATAGGGACAGGGATCCTCGGCGAAAGACCACTCGGCGTAGAGCTCCGAGAAGGTCGCCTCGATGGTGGAGACGTTGCCCCCGTGTCCGTTGAGGAAATAGATCCGCTCAAAGCCGTGACGGCCTAGCGAGCTGACCCAATCGGTGATCGCGGCCATGAAGGTGGAAGGGCGGAGCGAAATCGTACCCGCGAACGCCAGATGGTGCTGCGCCATGCCGATGTTGAACGTCGGGGCGACGATCAGGCTGCTGTTGGCCTTCTCCGCCGCATGGGCGATGATCTCTGGACACATCCAGTCCGTGCCGAGCAGGCCAGTCGGCCCGTGCTGCTCATTGGAGCCAATCGGCACCACCACCGTCTTCGTCGATTTCAGGCGGGCATCGATCTCGGGCCAGGAGGAGAAGGCGATCAGCATGGGAACTCTCGGGTCGGGGACAGGAGGCCTTCCTAGCCCCAGCCGCCCCTGCACGTCGATGCTGACTTGCGCCGGCCCGCCGAAACCGCATCTATCCGCCCGTGACCGCCCTTTCCCCCTCCATCGACGTCGCCGTGATCGGAGCCGGGGCCGCCGGCATCGCTGCCGCCCGACGCCTGGCGGCAGCAGGAGTCTCGGTCGTCGTGCTGGAGGCACGGGATCGGATCGGGGGCCGGGCCCACACCGTCGGTTGGGAGGGCTATGGCCTGGATCTGGGCTGCGGCTGGCTGCATTCGGCAGACGAGAATCTTCTGGTTCGACCCATCGCCGAGGCCGGCTGGACCCTGGACAGGACGCCACCCCCCTGGAGCGCCGAGGCCCCGACGCTTGACGCCGCTCCGGCCGAACGCGCGGCCTTTTCGGACGCCTATGGGGCCTTCGAGGCCCGCGTCGACGCGTTGGCTGCCGAGGGTGTCGACCGACCGGTCGCGGACGCGCTCGATCCCGGCGGGGTCTGGAACGCGCGTCTCGAAGCGATCTCCTCGGCCCTGAACGGCGCGCCCTTCTCGCGCGTCTCGCTTCTGGATTTCGCCCGCTACAGCGAATCCTCCCTCAACATCCGCGTGGTCGAAGGTTACGGTGCCGCCGTCGCGGAGTTCGGTGCCGACCTCCCGGTGCGACTGGATTGCGCCGTCCGGACGATCGACCTCGGGAGGGGGCGGGTCATGCTTGGGACCTCGGCGGGCACGGTGGAGGCTGCCGCCGCGATCCTGACGGTGCCGACGGCCGTCCTGTCGTCCGGGGGGATCCGTATCCTGCCGGAGCCCGTCGACCTGCTGGACGCCGCTTCCGGCCTGCCCCTTGGCTTGGCGTCGAAGGTCCATGTCGCCCTGACCGACGCGCGCGATCTGCCCGTAGACGGCCGGCTGTGGGGGCCCAGCGACACCGTCGAGGTCGGCCGCCATCACCTGAGGCCCTTCGGCCGTCCGATGGTCGAGACCTATCTCGGTGGCGATCTGGCCTGGGGGCTGGAGCGCGAAGGAGCTGACGCGATGTTCGATTTCGCGCTTCAGGGGCTGGTCGATGTCCTGGGGTCGGGCATCCGCCGCCGCGCGAGTCCGGCCGCCGTGTCCGGCTGGGGCTTCGACCCCTGGTCGCTCGGAGCGTATTCGCACGCCCTCGTCGGTCGCTCCGACGACCGCGCCCGGCTCCGCGCGCCAGTAGGCGGACGGCTGTTCGTCGCGGGAGAGGCCGCCGCGGATCGGTTCTACGGCACGGCGCATGGGGCCTGGATGGAGGGCGAACGGGCAGCGGCGGAAGCGCTGGCGCACCTCGGCATGGAGACCCGACCGGTCGAGGTCGAGGCATGAAACCACCCCGATCCAAGGCCCTGGTTAAATCCACTGGCCCCAAGTCAGCTGCCAAGCGACCAGCCGCGCCGCCCGCCCGCAAGTCCGGCTCGGTCATGACTGGCGCGCCGGTTCCCGTCTTCGCCTGGCCGCCGGACGAGGATCGAGTGGAGGAGATCTTCGCCCGGCTTTCGCGCGTCATGCCGGAGCCGAAGACCGAGTTGCGGTTCCAGGACCCCTACACCCTGGTCGTCGCTGTCGCCCTGTCGGCCCAGGCGACCGATGTCTCGGTCAACAAGGCCACGGACAGGCTGTTCGCCGTGGCTTCGACTCCGCAGGCGATGCTGGCGCTAGGCGAGGAGGGACTGGTCCCTTTCATCGCCTCCATCGGCCTGTATCGAAACAAGGCGAAGAACGTCATCGCGCTCAGCCGGATTATCATGGAGCAGCATGGCGGGGTCACGCCCCTGAATCGCGCTGATCTTCAGGCCCTGCCCGGCGTGGGGCGCAAGACCGCCAGCGTGGTGTTGAACGAACTCGAAATCGAACCCGCCATTGCAGTCGACACCCACGTGTTCCGCGTCTCGCACCGGTTGGGGCTGGCGAATGCCGCCACTGCTGACAAGGTCGAGGACCAGTTGCATGCCGTGGTCCCGGAGGCCTTCCTCGCCAAGGCCCACCACTGGCTCATTCTGCACGGCCGCTACACCTGCACGGCGCGAAAGCCGAACTGCGCGGGCTGCGTGATTTCCGACCTCTGCCCGTCAAGGGGCTTTCTGCTTGACCCGCAGAGCGCCTAGGCAGCGGCTCGTGCGGCCGCCTCGGCAAAGAGGCGGCCCCGATCGGGCGCTTCCGACAGGTAGAAGTCCGGCTCGATCAGCTCGGCTTCCATCAGAAGCCATCGGCCCTCGTGCTCGACCATGTCGATGCGGCCATAGAGCAGGTCTTCGTCTATGGCCCCCAGTACCTGATCCGCCAGGGCCAGGGCGGCGGGAGGGGGCGCTTCGACCGTTCGGTAAAGCCCTCCGAATTGCGATTGGATGCGGAAGTCGCCGGGCGCAGCGGTCTTGAGCACTGCGTGGCTCAAACGTCCGCCAAAGAACAGCAGCGACAGTTCGCCGGCCGTGGCGAGATCGGGAAGGAAGGGCTGGATCAT
>JADCBH010000081.1 GCA_020253595.1 Brevundimonas sp. | reverse complement strand
GCCACGACCTCGCCGCGACGGGGCCTCAGGTCCACCACCCGCATCATGGCTCGTCCGCCCGGGCCTCGGCGGATCAGAGCTACCTGCTGCGGCTTTGCAGTCGGCAGGAAATCTCCGGCCTGGATCACGGCCTGATAGGCGTTGATGTCGCCTGTCATCGCGAAGACCCCAGGCGTGCGAACTTCGCCAGCGACCCAGACCTGGATCGGGCCGGCCTGCTTCAGCGTGATCTCCACCACCGGCCGTACCAGCTGCGAGGCGTAGGCCTCGCTCAGCGTATACTCCAGCTCCGCCAACGTCCGGTCGGCCGCCATCGCCTGGCCGATCAGGGGCAGGGCGATACGCCCGTCAGGGCCCACGCGGCGCGATCCGTTTAGTTCCGGCGCCGTCGGGAGCGCGATGTCGATCTCGTCGCCCGGGTAGAGGACGTATTCGGGCTCAGCGTCGGTCCAATCGGCAAAGCCGATATCGGAGAACCCGCCGCGTTGCACCCGGTTAGGCGGCCGGCTCTGGCTCGACGCGCAGCCAGCGGTCGAGACCGCGATGGACACGCCCAGAATACCCCACAGAATCCGCCGTCGATCCATCATGAGCGCGAGGCTCGCGGATCATGGGTAATGACTGGTTAACGCCGACCGGCGAAGGATCGAGCACATTCACCATCCTACGGATTCGCGCTGTTCATGCGTTCAACGGTAACAGCCTACGTCTCGGCCCGCCCGCGCTACGGGTTCGGCGACGTCGTCGGCCTGCTGTTCCGCGAGCTGTGGGTCATGGTGCTCGTGTTTGTGGTGGTACTTGCCATCGGGGCAGCCGCCGTCCTGATGCTCAAGAAGACCTACACCGCCGGAGCTGCCCTCTTTGTCGGGGCGGGACAGGAGTATGTCTATCAGCCGCGCGTGGGCGGCATGCAGGACCGTCAGTCCCAACCACCGGCTCCGGGTGAGGTCGCCCAGACCGAGGCCAACATCATTGGCAGTCGCGAGGTGAAGCTGAGGGCTGTCCGCGCGCTCGGCCTGCCCTTCTTCCTGAAGCCTGGCCGCGTCTCGACCGATCCGGTGGAGAAGCAGGAAGGCGACGCCATCAAGTTCATCAATGACGGCCTGTCGATCTCGACCACGCCGCAGGGCTCGACCATCGGCCTCGGTTTCGAGAGCGACAGCGCCGAGAAGTCAGCCCGTGTGTTGAACGCCATCATCGACCAGTACCTGATCTACCGTCGCGAGGTGTTCCAGGACCGCTCGACTTCCGCCATCGCAAGCCAGCGCAGGGCTTTCGAGGACGAGTTGGCCGAGGTGGATCGGTCCTATGAGAGTTTCCTGGCCTCAAATGAGATCGGCGACTTTGCCGCCTACAAGACCTCTCTGGCTGCGCTTTATCAATCCACGATGACCGAGAAGTTTTCCGTTGAAAACCAGTTGAGCCAGGCCGCTCGGCGATTGATCACTATCGAGGCTCAGCTCGCTCAGATCCCCGCCGAGATCGCCCTTCAACAGGACCTCAATGTCTCTGCGCAGGACCAGATCCTGACCCTGCGCACCGAGCGTGAGCAATTGCTGGCCCGCTATCAGCCTGACAGTCAGCCGGTGCGCGATATCGAGGCCCGTATCGCCCAGCTCCAAGAGTATGTCGCGACTGGGACTGCCGTTGGTGCCCGCGAAGTCCGACTTGGGCCGAATCCGATCTGGACGGAGCTTGAGACCACCCGCATCACCACCCAAGCCGAGCGCGACAGTCTGTCGGCCCGGCTGGCCTCGGTGAACCGGCAACTCGCCGACATTCTGGAGCGTCAGGCCCAACTGACCCGACAGGAGTCCGAGAATGCGACCCTTGCGTCTAACCGAGACGTTCTGACCGCTTCAATCCGTGAGTTCCAGCAGCGCGAAACGCAAAGCCGCGCCGACAATGGCCTGGTGCGCGCAGGTGCCGACAATGTGCGGGTGATCGAACGCGCCGCCGCTCCCACGCGGGGCACAAGCCTCAAGATGCCTCTTATGGCTCTGGCGATACTGTTCGCCGGGTTCACGGCCCTGTGCGTCGGACTGTTCAGGGTGTTCACCAGACGGGGTCTGTCGACACCCGGAATGGTCGGCCGGACCCTTGAGATGCCCGTACTGGCCGTCGCGCCAGTCAAGGCCGGATGACGTGTTAGCCTTGTCTGGTTCAGGCAGCGCGTAACCGATTCGATGGTCGATCTCACGAGCGAAATGGCGAGCCTCTGGGCCGCCCTGGGACCGGCCCCCGCCCATCGCGGACGGGTCGTCCAGATCGCATGCGCTTCAACCGGGGAGGGCGCGTCCACTGTCGCCCGTGAATTTGCCCGTTTGGCTGCGGTGCGCGCGAGGAAGCCGGTCTGGCTGATCGATGCTGATCTGGCTCAACCTGGCCAGCAGGAGGCAGTGGCCTCCGAAGCTGATCGCTATGGACGCTTCGGTGCACCCGCCGCGTCGTCACCCAACGGCTCAAGCTTCTTCGCCGTGACACCGCCGATTTTCGGTCGTGACCGCAAGCCGGTCGCGCATGCCCGACTGATGACGGCACGCCCGTGTCTGGGAGGGCGGCTGTGGGTGACGCGCTTCCGCGCAGAGTTGCTGCGCTCGGGCCAAAGGGCCGAGCCAGTCGCCGATCCACGCTACTGGGACGCGATGAGGCGGTTTGCCGACACGGTGATTATCGACGCGCCCGCTGCAGACCGCTCTGATACCGCAATCACCCTGGCTCCGTTCGTGGATGCGACGGTGCTGGTTGTGGCCGCTGAGGCGACCTCGGCCGCCGAACCCGTGATCCTGAGAGACGAGATCGAGGCTGTTGGGGGCCGCATCGCCGGCGTGGTCGTGAATCGATCAACCTACGCCCCGCCGCCTTTCCTCAGGCGGCTGACGGGTTGACGGCATCCAGTCTCTGGAGCTCTCGTACGCCGTAGAGCTTTGGCTCGAAGCTCTTTGTCCAGAGCACTTTGCCAAGCCCTCGTGCGGCCTTGTCCATCAAATCCGCGCGCCGAGGATGGGCGGCAATAGTGAGAGCCATGGCTC